>CAZJDL010000001.1:0-78807 GCA_964544755.1 uncultured Pseudomonadales bacterium
TTATTCTGATTGGTAAAGCGCACGGAAATATCAGTCGACCCCCCCGCTTCCAAAGACGGTTTATCCACAGTGATCGCCATATCCGGAACGATAACCACGTTGCCATCTGCATCCGTCGCAGCAACCACGGCATCATCACCATCACTACCACAGGCAGCCAGCGTCGCGCTCAATGCAAGCGCAAGCGCCAGCTTGCTGAATTTTTCCAACCCCTGTTGTACAGTTGGCGTTGCTACCGAATTGACCGTTATCTTATTGCTGAACATGAGCGAGATTCTCTCCGTACTGTTTAATGTATTACCCGGCCACGAACGTTAAAACGGCCATTATTCTACTAAGTATAGAGGAGATCTTTGGTTACGCTAGCTGGATACGCTGTGAGGGTATGTTTATAGCGGGGCACGGCGGTGGGTGCTTGTTTTTTCAAACAAAATTGACTTCAGTTGACATTTCTCATTGCGAAAAATGTGAACTGGTTCTAATGGCTACCGCGTGCGCACAGCGCACCCTACGTAACTGTGTGGATCAAACCACGTAGGGTGCGCTGTGCGCACGCGGATCACCCATCGGGCTCACCGTATTCAATCCCGCAGTCAGCAGCCCCACTGTTATTACTGGCCCAGTCGAATGAATAGGCCCCCACCCGGGCGTACCGGTGAAAGGTTGAATAGGGCCAGTCCCGAACATTATCCACCAATCCATGCTTGACTGGATTGTAATGGAGATAATCCATATGCCGTTCGTAATCCGTTTCGTCACGGATCTGGTGTTCCCAGAAACGCCTCTGCCACAATCCAAGTTCGCGCCGTCGTAACTGTGAAGCGGTTTGGCTCCCGTGTACCAAGTGCCGCGTGGACTGTGATACCTGGCGTTTGATCAAGCTCCAACGGATAGCGTAGTCGGCATCTCTTGGGGGTAACGTCCAGATCGCATGGAGATGATTCGGCATAACTACCAGGCCGTCCATGCGCAACGGACGCTCAACACGTACGTTACGAAAGGCCGCGCGTAACGCGGCGAGCACCTGGGGATGTGTCAGTATTTTTTGCTTCCGATAGGTAACAACGGTGAAAAAATACGATGCGCCTGGCACATGAGAACGGCGGTAGCGAGACATGCAGAAGCCTAACTCATTTCCCCCGCGTGCGCATAGCGCACCCTACGATTGCTGAAGCAGTAATTCGGGGCAAATTTATACATACAAACTAGCAATAAAAATGCTAAACAAACTCAGCCCGGTTAATACCGCAACGATCACAAGCAATAACAGAAATGGCCGAAATGGTTTGCGCTCGGTGGAGTGAATGCCGGAGGTAGTAACCTTGCGCACTCGCTCAAGGTCTTCTTCGGAGAGTTTGTTTTCGTTAGTTTCTGCCATAAGGGCTAGCCCGGCCACGCCCCCGCCAGCAAACTGACGGGGGCGTTAAAACCGCCTGCGTTAGAATTGAAAATGTGGGTCTTGCAGCTCCATCAAACTTTGCGCGCCAGCCATAATCGCGGCCTTATGCGCCAGCGTGCGCGGCAGCAAGCGCTGATAATAAAACCGGGCGGTGGAGATTTTTGCGCGGTAGAAATCTTCCTCCGTAGTGCCAGCGGCGAGCTTGGCGTTGGCGACCGCTGCCATCTGCCCCCACATATGCGCCAGCACCAGATACCCCGCATACATCAGGTAATCCACCGAAGCGGCGCCAGCCTCGTCCGGGTTTTCCATCGCCTTACCACCGATATGCAGGGTCATTTCACCCAGCTCCTTGTTGATTTGAGTTAGCGGCTCAATAAACTCGGCCATGCTGGCATCGTCCGCGTTCTCCTTGCAGAACAGGTGCACAATTTTGGTGTAGTTCTTCAATAATTCACCACCGCTGCCCAGCACTTTTCTGCCCAGCAGATCGATAGACTGCACGCCCGTCGTGCCCTCGTAAATGGTTGCAATACGTGCATCGCGGGCAATTTGCTCCATGCCCCACTCTTTGATGTAGCCATGCCCGCCGTACACCTGAATACCGTAGCTGGCCGCTTCCAATCCCGTCTCGGTCAAAAACGCCTTGGCGATCGGCGTCAGGAATGACAGCAGGTCTTCACATTGTTTGGCCGCGGCCTCTTCCCCGTCGTTTACGATGTCGATCAGCGTTCCTAACCAGTATATAAAGGCGCGCCCACCCTCCGCGAAGGCTTTCTGCGTCAACAGCATGCGCCGTACATTGGGGTGTACGATGATAGGGTCGGCATCGCCGTCAGGATTTTTCGGCCCGCTCAGTGAACGCATTTGCAAGCGTTCGCGCGCGTAAGCTAACGCCCCCTGGTAAGCACGCTCGGCGGAACACAAACCCTGAATCGCCGTGCCGACTCGCGCGCTGTTCATAAAAGTAAACATCGCCGCCAGGCCACGATTGGGTTCACCAATAAGGTAGCCGGTGGCGCCATCGAAATTCAACACACACGTGGCCGAGCCATTGATACCCATTTTGTGCTCAAGTGAGCCGCAGCTGACCGCGTTGCGCTGCCCCGCATCGCCGGCGGCGTCGAGTGTAAATTTCGGCACGATAAATAATGAAATACCTTTGGTGCCAGCCGGTGCGTCGGGCAGCCGGGCCAATACAATATGAATAATATTTTCGGCCAGATCGTGATCGCCGGCCGAAATGAAAATTTTGGTGCCGGTGATGCGATAACTGCCGTCTGCCTGCGGTTCAGCCTTGGTGCGCAGCAAGCCGAGATCGGTGCCGCTGTGGGCCTCGGTGAGACACATGGTTCCGGTCCAGCTGCCCTCGACCATTTTTGGCAAAAACAACTGTTGTTGTTGTTCGCTGCCGTGCGTCTCTATAGTCACTTTCGCGCCGTGGCTCAGTCCCGGGTACATACTCCAGGCCCAGTTGGCCGAGCCAACCAGCTCACTATTGACGACGCCACCAAAAGAATGCGGCAGACCCTGACCGCCCATCTCTTCCGGCGCGCTCATTGCCGGCCAGCCGTTGGCGACATATTGCTGGTACGCCTCCTTGAAGCCGCTGGGCGTTTTGACCGCACCGTCGGGCGTTAAGGTGCAGCCTTCTTCGTCGCCGCTCTGGTATAGCGGCGACAGCACATTTTCGGCAAACCTGGCCGCTTCCTGGATCACGGCGTTCAGCAGCTCCCGCGTCATATCCTTATGCTCGGGCAGCTGCTGGTAGTGCTTTTCCACGTCCAGCAATTCGAATAATACGAACTGTATGTCACGTAACGGGGCTTTGTAGTCTTGCATTGGAACTTCTCCTTAACTATTCAATTCGCGCAGCGCCAGATAGCACGCACCGCGCCGTAATACAGGCTCAAATCCTGACGTGATTTGTTTTTATTAAGAGGTTGATGAGCAAGTGACGCGTCGAAGTTTGCAACGAACGCGCACAACAATGCCTACAACGTTAACATTTGAGCATTGGACGTGAAATTTCAAGGTGATTTTCGGCCAGCCCGGCGGTGGCATTCGTTAAGTACGGGATAATCCCCAGACATGGCGCGGCCAACACGACTTTCAGTGTTTCGATATTTTCATCGAGCGCCGTCATGGTTCGCACTGCGGTGCAATTACCGACCCAGCCAGCCAGCGTCAAGCCACGGCGTTTGATTGCCGCGGCTGTCAGCAGGGCGTGATTGAGACATCCGAGCCGCAGGGCAACCACCAGCATGACGGGCAATTGCAGCGTTACAACGACATCGGCAAGTGTTTCGGGTACCAGGTTCAATGGCAAGCTCCAGCCACCGGCGCCTTCGACCAGGGTAAAATCCGCTCCGAGTTCGATAACTTGTTGGCAGCTTTGTGCAATATCTTCCGCCACCAGCTCAATACCTGCGCGCCGGGCCGCGATATGTGGCGCGATGGCCGGCCGCAATGCGATCGGATTGATCTGCGCATAACTCAAATCCAGCGTGACCTCGCGCTGCAAGGCCAGCGCGTCATCGTTGCGCAACCCTTGCGCGGTCTGCTCACAACCGGCAGCAATGGGTTTCACGGCAGCCGTGGTAAAGCCCTCTTTGCGCAGCAGGCGCAACAAACCGCAGGTCACCAGTGTTTTGCCAACATCGGTGTCGGTGCCGGTGATGAAGAAGGCTTTAGGCGCCCGGGTTGGTCGCGGTGACATAAAACGCTTCATAGCTGGCGGGCAACATACCTCGCGCATTGCGGCGCTGCTCATAGGCGCACAGCAAAGCGCGCAGGCGCTTCTTCCCGGTCAGCCCACGCGGCGCGCCGCTATTGATATTGTGCGCGCCAAGCGCCTTGAGTTCGCCGGTCAAGGCGCGCACGTCGTGGTACTGCAATGTGATCAGTTCGCGCGTCACGGTGTAAGCGTGCAACCCCGACCCCGCCAAGGCGGTATAGACACTGTCGATTGGCGCGAAATGATTGACGTGCACGTAGTCGTCGACCTCGCTCCAGGCCGCGCGCAACTCTCGCAAAGTCGCTGGCCCCAGCGTGCTCACGTAGAGCCTGCCACCCGGTTTTAACACGCGCTTGCATTCGCGTAACGCTGAGGCCAAATCGCACCATTGCAAGGCCAGATTGGAAAATATGCAATCGACCGATTCGTCTGCCAGTGGCAAGCCTTCGGCGTCGGCGCACAGCATTGTGCAATCGATCGCGCTGTGCCGCGCGCGGGCAAATACCAGCATGCCGCGCGCAATATCGACGGCGAATAGCGCAGCCGCTGGAAACCGCCGCCGCAATGCCGGCAAGCAACCGCCGGTGCCGCACCCCAGGTCGAGGACTGCCGCACAATCCTCGCTAGCTAGCAGGTCGAATAAGCGGTCACCCACCTGGCGCTGCAAATGCGCCACTGCGTCATAGCCAGTGGCGGCCTTGCTGAAAGACTCGGCAACCCGGGTTTTGGCGATGCCGTGCGTGCTGTCGCCAGCCAGGAACTGGCTAATTTGTGCAGCAAGCGCAGCGCCGTTATGCAAAAAAATTGCATGGCCCGCACCGCTCACGCAATACACTCGCTGCCGCGGCACGATAGCCCGCAAGCTGTGCGCCAGCGCGGGTGGCACCAGTTGATCCTGCTCACCCAACACGTGCAGCACCGGCATATTTAGCCGCATCAGTTCGCTGCGCAGATCCCAGTTGCGCAGAAATGTCAGGCCTTGTTGCTGGGCTGCCAGCGCCGGAGACGCCGTTGGCAGTAGTACGCGCAGCGATTTTTGCAGCTGACGCGCATCGCACGCAGCGTGCGTCACCAGACCGCTAAACCTTCGTAACGCCTGTTGCGGGTGGGTAGAAAAACCGTGCTCGAAGTTGTTAAACGTTGCCGCCGGCATGGCGCTGGGCCAGTCATCACGCTGCACGAAACTCGGGTTGCCCGCCAGGTTAATCAAGGCCTTCACCTTGGCTGGGTAGCGATGCGCAAACTGAATGGCCGCCTGCCCACCCAATGACCAGCCGAGCAGCACAACAGGCTGCGGCAACTGTGCCGCGAGTTCAGCGCACCATTGGTGCAGCGCCGGAGCGGCGTCGCCGTAACCGGGCAAGTCCGCATAGCGCACATGAAAATAACGCGCCAGGTCTGCCTCCCAGGGTTGGAATACCGAGCGGTCGAAGCCCCAGCCATGCAACAGCAGCAGCGGCGGCTTGACCTGCATCGCGGCCGCGCCGGCTAACATATTCATCGCGATAGATTCGCCAGCGCGTTTAACAGCCGGTCCAGCTGCTGCTCACTGTGCGCGGCGCTCAAGGTGATGCGCAGCCGCGACTGGCCGCGTGCGACCGTGGGTGGCCGAATCGCCGTCACCAGCACGCCGGCCCGCATTAGCGCAGCGCTGAGCTCCATAGCCTTGCTGGCCGAGCCAACCAGTAACGGTTGGATGGCGCTGGTCGAAGGCATCAGGGCAAGCCCCATGTCTTCGGCGCCGCGCTTGAACGCGGCAATCAATCGCTGCAAGTGTTCACTGCGCCAGGCTTCGCGCTGCAACACTTGCAGACTCACCCGTGTGGCGGCGGCAATGGCGGGCGGCAACGCGGTGGTGTAAATATACGTTCGCCCGCATTGAATCAGCGTTTCAATTAAAGCTTCACTGCCGGCGACAAATGCGCCCGCCGTGCCTATCGCCTTGCCGAGTGTCGCCATGTAGATGGGCACGTCATCTTGATTCAGCCCTGCGGCGGCCACGCTGCCACTGCCGTTTGGCCCCACGCAGCCAAACCCGTGCGCGTCGTCTACCATCAACCAGGCATGGTGCTGCCGTGCGCAGGCGGCGAGTTCGGCGAGCCGGGCGCCGTCACCGTCCATGCTAAATACTGCATCGGTCGCGATCAATTTGCGCTCGCCAGCGCTGCGCTTTAGTTTGCGCGTCAAGTTATCAATATCATTATGCAAGAAGCGCTGAAAGCGCGCGCCGCTGAGTAGTCCGGCATCGAGCAAGGAAGCGTGATTGAGCTTGTCTTGAAACACCGCATCGGCCTTGCTCAGCAGGCTGGTGATCACTGCCAGATTCGCCATATAACCGGTAGAAAACAACAAGGCCCGCGGCCGACCAGTGCATTCAGCCAGCGCCTGTTCCAGCTCGTGATGCTCGCGATGATGGCCGCAGACCAAATGTGACGCGCCGCTGCCAACGCCGTAGCGCTGCGCGGCCGTGGCAAAAGCGGCGGCGACATCGGGGTGATTGGCCAGGCCAAGATAATCGTTGCTGCAGAAATTAACATACCGCTTGCCGTCGGCCACAACCTCGGCGCCCGGCGGGCTTTCCACGGTAAGGCGCCGGCGATACAAGCTTGCGTCGCGGCGTTGCTGCAGGGCCGGCTTTAGTGAATCATCGAGACGCATCAGCGCGATCAGGTGGCGCGCTACGCGGCATCGTAAAATCTTGCATCCGGACGCGGGGCAGGCATGGCTGCCGAGTCAAGGTTGGCGTTGCCGATGTTGTCGGCGCTAATATCGTCGATTACGCGCTCTTCAGGGTGCAGACCCAGGCGCTGAAACAAGAGCAAATCAGCATTGGTTTCCGGGTTGGCGGTGGTCAGCAGCCGGTCGCCGTAGAAGATGGAATTCGCACCGGCCAAAAAGGCCAGCGCCTGCATTTCATCGTTCATTTCCTCGCGACCGGCCGACAGGCGTACATGCGATCGCGGCATCAAGATACGCGCGACTGCCAGTGTGCGAATAAAGTCGAAGTTGTCGACGTCACTTTCGTCGGCCAACGGTGTGCCTTCAACCCGCACCAGGCGGTTAATCGGCACGCTGTCCGGGTGCTGCGCCATCGTCGCGAATTGCAGCAGCAGGCCGATGCGGTCGCGCAGGTTTTCACCCATGCCGAGAATACCGCCACTACAGACCTTCATGCCCGCCGCGCGTACGGCGTCCAGTGTGTCGAGCCGAGCTTGATAGCTACGGGTGGTGACTATTGAGTCGTAAAATTCGGGCGAGGTATCCAGGTTATGGTTGTAATAGTCAAGCCCTGCCGCCGCCAGCGACTGCGCTTGCTCGGCACTGAGCATGCCCAGTGTCATGCACGTTTCCAGGCCCAGTTGCTTGACGCCTTGCACCATCGCCTCTACGTAAGGCATATCCCTGTTTTTCGGCGACCGCCAGGCGGCGCCCATACAGAAGCGCGTGGCGCCGCTGGCCTTGGCCGCACGTGCCTCGGCGAGCACTTTTTCGACTTCCATTAACTTTTCGACTTCAAGGCCGGTATCGTAGCGCGTGCTTTGCGGGCAGTATTTACAGTCTTCCGGGCACGCACCGGTTTTGATCGACAACAACGTACTGATTTGCACGCTATTGGGGTCGAAGAACTGCCGGTGCACGGTCTGCGCCTGAAACAATAAGTCGTTAAATGGCTGGTTGAACAGCGCCTTGACTTCGGCAAAGGTCCAGTCGTGGCGAATTGCTGGCTGAGTACTGACGTTCATGGGTATCTCGCGGCTTTTAAATGGGGGCAGCTCATGGCATGCTGCGGCGACAATAATAGCCCGGCAGCATGCGCTGTCAACCTGCAAGGATGCAAAATGGTTTACAACGTCCTGAACGCGCTGGGGCGCAGCCTGTTTCCACCGTACTGCTTGCTCTGCCTGAGCAGCCAGGCGGTCGATGATGATTACGTGTGCAACGGTTGCGCGCGCGATTTACCCTGGCTGCGCCACTGTTGCGAAATCTGCAGCCTGCCGTTGCCGGACTCGGCTAGCGCTGGCCGTTGCGGGCGCTGCCTGCAACAGTTACCCGCTTTCGACCGCTGTGTTGGCGCTTTTTACTATGCCGACCCGATCGCGCGGCTAATCAGCGATTACAAATACCACGCCAAGCTCACTTACGGACGCGTACTCGGTTTACAGCTGGCGGCGCGTATTGCCGATCAATACGCCCGGCAAGCCTTACCTGCGGTGGTTCTGCCAGTGCCGCTGCATCGCTCGCGGCTGCGGGCACGCGGTTTTAACCAAAGTCTGGAGCTGGGAAAAACCGTAGCGCGGCAGTTGCGGCTGCCGTTGGCCAACCATCATCTGGTCCGTTGTCGGGCGACATCCAGCCAGAAAGATTTACAGCTGAACGACCGGCAACGCAATGTGGGCGGCGCTTTTGCCGTGCGTGCGAAGCAGCCACTGCCGCACAGCGTGGCGCTGTTGGATGATGTTGTTACTACTGGCGCCACAGCCGCCGAACTGGCGCGTGTGCTAAAAAATAGCGGGGTGGCGCAGGTGCATGTTTGGTGCGTGGCGCGCACTGAACGCGGATAGGAGGATAGTGCTAAGCTTGCCGATTTACACTGTAGTGGCATCGAACGAGCATGCAGACAATGAGAAAAACGCTATGGGCGACCGTTGCCGGACTTGGACTGATCGTCAGCGCCGTGTGCACCGCCGATGTCTTACTCGTTGCCGTAGCAAGCAATTTCAAACCCACCGCGCGACTGTTAGCCGATCAATTCCAAACCAACAACGCTATCGACGTGCAACTCAGCTCTGCTTCGACCGGAGTACTGTTCGCCCAGATTCGCCAGGGTGCGCCGTTCGATGTTTTTCTGGCAGCCGACAGCCGCCATGTGCAAGCATTACAGGAAGCAGGACTCATACAGGCTGACACCTTAATGACCTACGCGGTGGGGCAACTGGTGTTGGTGAGCGATAACACAACCACGATAGACAACGATCTTGTGCGTACCCTGCAAAACCTGCGCACTAGCAGGCAGCGCATCGCTATCGCCAACCCGTCGACCGCACCTTACGGTCACGCGGCGCGCGAGACGCTAAAGACACTGGGGTTATGGCAAGACAAGGACAAGCGCTTGATTCGCGCCAATAACGTCGCTCAAAGCCTGCAATATGTTGCGGCGCGAACCGTTAGCGCCGCTTTTGCGGCCAAGTCGTTACTGCAGCAGTCGAGTTTACCCGACGACCTGGCCATCATCACGGTGCCAGCGAATTTGCATACCCCCATCACACAACAAGCCGCGGTGCTGCGTCAGTCTGCGCATACCGAACAGGCCAAAGCGTTTATACAATTTTTGCAAACCGACACGGCCCGCACGCTGATTAGCGAAAACGGTTATGCGCTGCCCGACCGAGCGCTTGAATGACCCCCTCTGATATCAGCGCTATCTGGATCACGTTGAAGCTGGCCTTTATCAGCAGCTTGATCCTGCTGCTTATTGGCACACCCATCGCCTGGCGCTTGAGCCAATCGCGCTGGCGACTCAAACCCCTCGTTGAAGCGGTCGTGGCGTTGCCGCTGATTCTGCCGCCAACGGTGCTCGGTTTTTATTTATTGCTCGCATTCGCGCCGGACAGCCCACTCGGGGCAAGCTGGCAACAAATAACCGGCACCAGCCTGGCTTTCAGCTTTAGCGGACTGGTGATTGGCTCGGTGATTTACTCCCTGCCTTTTGTTGTGCAGCCCTTGCAGGCGGCCTTCGAACAGTTGCCACGCGACCTGCTGGAAGCCGCCGCGACCATGGGCGCCACACCGCTGGACCGGTTTGCAACAATCGTGATGCCTATCACCCGACGCAGTTTTATCACCGCTGCCAGCCTTGCCTTCGCGCATACGATAGGCGAATTTGGCGTCGTATTGATGATAGGCGGCAACATTCCCGGCGTAACCCAGGTCGTGTCGATTGCCTTGTACGATCACGTAGAAACCATGCACTACGCGCAAGCACATTTACTGGCTGCCGGCTTGCTGCTATTTTCGTTGCTGTTGCTGACCGCGGTTTATTGGGGCAATCGCGGGCCGAGACTGATGCAATGAAGCTGCGCGCAAATATTAAACTGAAACGCGCTCAAGCCACCAGCCACTTCGAGCTGGCCGCTCAGTTTGAGCTGGACGAAAAAGGCATTACGGCACTGTACGGTCAGTCGGGGGCAGGAAAAACCAGCATTCTACGTTGTATTGCCGGGCTGGAGCGGCAAGGCACTTGCGCCATCAGCTACGGCGACTGCACCTGGCAAGCGCCGGACAACCGCCTCTTCGCGCCACCCGAACAGCGCAAAATCGCCTACGTGTTCCAGGAGAACCGCTTATTCCCGCATCTCACCGTGCAGGATAATTTACGCTACGCATTTCAACGGCGCTTCGCCAGCCACGGCCCGAGTATAGACGACGCCGTCGAATGGTTTGGGCTGGTGGCTCTGCTCGCGCACTACCCGGCGCAACTCTCCGGTGGCGAGGCGCGCCGGGTTGCGCTCTCGCGCGCGGCCTTATCGGCACCGCGATTGATGTTATTGGACGAGCCACTCAGCGGCGTCGATCTCGCCGGCAAAGCGGGCCTGCTGCTGGCGATTCGCCATTTACAGCAACAGCTGGCCTGCCCGATGCTGTATATTAGTCACCATATTGATGAGGTCAGTCAGGTTGCGGACTATTTAATGCTGTTAGACGCTGGCAAGATTGTTAGCCAGGGATCACTTATTGAGCTGTGTTCGCGCATCGACGCCAGCCTTGCGCATGAGCAGGACGCGGCTGCAATATTACAGTGCCGCGTCGTGCGGCGCGACACCGACTTTGCGCTAACGGAATTATCGTGCGGCGCGGAGCAACGACTCTTTCTCAGCGACAGCGAGCTACAAACAGATCAGCTTGTGCGCGTTCGAGTGCCCGCACGCGATGTAAGCATTGCGCTTAGCAAGCCCGCCGACAGCAGCATCCTGAATATTTTGCACGCGCACATTGATGCGCTGGAAAATTCGCACAGCAGCAAAGTACTGCTGCGTCTGAAAATCGGCAAGCAGTATTTGCTGGCGCGCATTACCCGCAAATCGGCACAGCAACTGCAACTGCGCACAGGGCTTGGCGTGTACGCCCAGATAAAAAGCGTGGCGCTGCTTAATCAGGCGCTGGCCATCGATACACGAGCAAGCCATGAGTGAACTCTCCGCCGAGCATCCGTTCGATAAACTCACCCCCGAATTCATTCTGGATGCGGTTGAAAGTGTGGGTCTGGTCAGCGACGCCCGCGTGCTTACCCTCAACAGTTACGAAAATCGTGTCTACCAGGTGGGTATCGACGGCGGCGAACCCGTTATCGCCAAATTCTATCGCCCCAAACGTTGGAGTCGTGAGCAGATTCTGGAGGAACACCAGTTTGTTGCCGAGTTGCAGGAGGCTGAAATCGACGTGGTTGGCCCGTTAACGGTTAACGGCGACCAGACATTGTTTGAGTACGAAGACTTTTACATCACCGTGTTTCCGCGCTGTGGCGGGCGCACCCCCGACCTGGAAGGCGAAGGCGTGCTCGCCGTGATCGGGCGCTTGCTCGGACGTCTGCACGCACTGGGCAGAACACGAAAATTTTCCCGGCGGCCAGCGATTTCGGTGCAGGCCTACGGTGTCGAGAGCTTTGAATTTCTGCGTGATAACTGGGTGCCGGCGGAACTTAAGGCGGCATACGCAAGCCTGGGCAATGACTTGATCGCGTGCATGAACGCGACAATGGATGAACTAAAAGATATCGCGACAATCAGAACTCATGGCGATTTTCATATCGGCAATATGATCGTTCGCGAGCAGCGCATTTTCATGGTCGACTTCGACGACACGCGCAGTGCGCCGGCGATACAGGATATCTGGATGCTGCTGTCGGGTAACGACGACGAGCGCGCGCGGCAACTGGATGTGGTGTTAAGCGCGTATGGGGAGTTTTACGATTTTGACTGGCGCGAAACGCGCGCGATTGAAGTATTTAGAACGCTGCGGCTATTATATTTCAGCGCCTGGATTGGCCGCCGCTGGAATGACCCGGCGTTCCCGAAAAATTTCCCGTGGTTTGACAGCCCGCGCTACTGGTCGGATCAAATTTTAACGCTGCGAGAACAACTCTACTTGCTGCAGCAAAGCGGTTGATCGAGCGCCGTCGGTCTGGTGATTTCTCGAAGGTTCGGTACAATTCTAGCCCAATCAAACAATGGTTTAAATAAACGCTAGCAATGCATGCAATAAGATGGCTACTTTATATTCTTCTTGCCTTGCTGCTGGTCTTGTTGCTTGGTGCAGCACTCGCTGCCTGGCTGATGCTGCAGAGCCAGCCGCTGGCGCACGCAACCGGCGCAGCACAGAATGACAGCGCTAACCAGCTCGACTTGATGCAGCTAGGTCGCATCACTCCCGAATCGACGCTGTTACTCGAACTCTCCGAAGCCGAATTAAACCAGTTGGCGCAGCAACAAATCGCCCAGGTCAGTCCCGCGGTCGAGGCGCGTGTCAGTATTCAAATTACACCGGGCGTCGCACAGGTGGATTTCAGCGGCGCATTGCCGCTGGCTATTGACAGACGCTATCTGAATGTTCGCAGCCGATACCACGTTGGCGACTCTCCCGCACAAATTAGTCTGACCGATCTACAAGTCGGCAAACTGCGCATACCCAACGGGTTGCAATCATTGTTACTCCCTTACGCCTTGAGTCACTGCCGCGCAGACAATGACTGCAACGCGGCTTTGACCGCCTATAAAAACGTGACGCAATTTGAACTCAATGAGGGTGCGTTGCGATTGCAGTACGCGCTTGAACCCGGCGGCCTGAGTGCGGAGGGACAGCAAGACCTGGCCAGCGAAGTCAGCCGTTTGACGCCGTATTTGCAGGAGCTGGCTGCCATGGCGCTGGAGCGGCAAGGCGAGCGCTTGAGCTTGCATGCGGCCATGCGACACGCGTTTTCGCTAGCCCAGCGGCAAAGCGTGCGCAGCAACGATGCTGTTGCGGAGAATCGCTCGGCGTTGTTGGCGTTGGCAGCCATGGGCGCCGACCCGCGGGTGCTGGACTTACTCAACATGAGCGCGCTGCGCGAACAGACCGAGCAATTCGGCAGTCTCTACCTGCGCGGCCGCAAAGACCTGGCGCAGCACTTCCTCACCTCTGCCGCGCTGTACCTGCTGGGGGGCAGCGAGCTGAGCGAATACCTGGGAGTTTACAAGGAACTTGACGATGTCGATAAGGGCAAACCGTTCGGGGTGGGCGATCTGGTAGCCGATCGCGTCGGCATTCGCCTTGCACAACATGCCACCGAGTCGAAACCTTCAGCGCTGCGCATACAAAGCCAGCTGATTACCGCCGCGTCAGCAGACGCCTATTTGCTGACAGACGCCACGCTGATGCAGCTGGAAGCCCGCTATCAAGGGGCGAACGGCATCGATGTGCCTGGACTCACCGAGCGCATCGACAAATTGCTCGCCGAGCTGCCACTGCTGCAGCAGTAGCGATTACGCACCGCATTGCACGGCGCCCGCTTCACATTGCAGCCTTTAGATCTACCTTCTATACTTCAGTAAGCGCTGCAATAGAGATCTGCAAGCTGTTAATGCTACTTTCGCAATAATTAAATCAAATGAGCCAACCGCAACATATTTTGCTAGCGCACCCGGATGAGCACAACCTGTATCGCATCAGGCGAGTCTTAAACGAGCGTGGCTTTCTAAACCTGATCGAGTCCGCAGGCGACCAACATACAATCAATGCGCTCAACGAATATGCATTTGACGCCGTCGTGGTTAACGTCGAACTGGGCATGCTCGATGCCTGGCGCCTGACACGCTTGATTCGCTCGGGCGCACTGAACACCAAGGCGAACACGCCAGTATTTATTGTATCAGCAACATTTAGCGAGCAGATCGCGCTGGCGACCGCCAAAGAATTTGAGGTCAACGCGTTTATACCCCTTGACCAGGCGCACAAATTGCCGCGCCTGATGGAAGACATGTTTAGCCGCGGCGAAATCGAGCCGCCCAAGACCTCTATTCTCATTATCGAAGACTACGCCGACACCGCCAAGCTGGTTGAGCGCGTGCTAAAAAACCGCTTTGTTATTCAGTGCGCCAACGACGGCGAAGCCGGGCTGGAGGCGTGGAAAGAGGGCCGGCACGACATTGTGCTGCTTGACCTGATGCTACCGAAGATGTCGGGCGAAGATGTGCTGCGTGAAATTTTGACCATCAAACCTACCCAATCGGTCATTATGATGACCGCCTTCGGCAGCCCGGAGAAAGCCGGTAGTCTCATCGTCGGCGGCGCCGTTGATTTTATTGCCAAGCCGTTTCGCGCTGAACAATTGCGCCACGTTTGTAATATCGCCGCGCACCGGGAAGACTATATTGTCAGCAACCAGCAGTTCGAAGCGCGGCAGAAAGAACTGGCATCCGAAAAGGAACGTGCGCTGGTCACTCTCAAGTCGATCGGCGACGGTGTCATTACTACTAACGCCAAGGCCAAGGTGGATTATCTGAATCCGGTGGCCGAGCATCTGACCGGCTGGCTAAACGCGGAAGCCCACGGCAAGCCACTGGGTGAAATCTTCAAGACCTACCATGAATATTCGCGCGTACCGGCCGTCAGCCCGCTGGAGCGATGCCTGAATGAAAAGCGTTCAATACATTCCAAATCCAATATTCTGCTGCGCAGCCGGCAGGGCCTCGAGTTGGTGATTGAACATTCTGCTTCACCTATTCGCGACAGCAATAATGAGATTGTCGGCGCGGTCATGGTGTTTCAAGACAATACAGAAGCGCGCAATCTTGAGAAGCAGCTGACCTATCATGCCAGTCATGACCCATTAACCGGCTTGAAGAATCGTCAGGTGTTCGACCAGGAAGTTAGCGTGTCATTGAAAGACAGCCATAGCTCACAAGTAGAACATGCGCTGTGCCATATCGACGTTAACGAATTCAAAATGATTAACGAAAGCCGTGGCCACGGCGCGGGCGACAAGTTACTACAGGAAGTCGCACAAATACTCATCAACAAAGTGCGCGCCCCTAGCGATGCGATTGCCCGTTTGAGCGGCCACGAATTTGGTGTGCTGCTACGCTTTTGTCCGATCGATGCCGCCACGCGAATTTGTGAAAACATTTGCAGGGCGTTTGAAGCGTTTAATTTCAAAACAGGCCGTACTGAATATCAGATCACCGTGTCGATTGGGATTGCACAAGTCAATCAGGACAGCCTCGACTTCCAGGACGTCTTCGCCGCCTCGCAAGCCGCCTGCTACAAAGCGAAAAATCGCGGCGGCAACCGGGTGCATGTTTTTTCAGCGAACGATGACGAACTCTTGCAGCGGCGTAGCGAAGTGCAAGTTGCGTCAGAAATTGTGCAAGCAGAACGTGAGAACCGCTTCCAACTCTACTGCCAAAAAATTAAATCCTTGACCGACCCGGACGAAGTCAGTTTTGAAGTGTTGTTGCGTATGCGGGGCGAGAATAACGAGCTGATTTCGCCAGCACATTTCTTACCCGCCGCCGAACGCTTTAATTTAACCCCACAAATAGATCGCTGGGTCGTGCGCAATGCGTTTCAATGGCTGGCAGACAACAAGAGCAAGCTCGATTCGCTGAGCCACTTTGCGATTAACCTGTCGGGCCTGTCGCTGGGCGACGAGAATTTTTACGATTATATTGCACAACAATTTACCCGCACCGGCGTACCCGCCGATAAGATTTGCTTCGAGATAACCGAAACCGCCGCGGTAAAGAACTTTAAACTCGCCGGCAGTTTTATCGACGCCATCCGTGAGCTGGGCTGCCGCTTTGCGCTCGACGATTTTGGCACCGGCATGTCGTCCTTTGCATACTTGAAAAAACTGAAGGTCGATTTTCTTAAAATCGACGGCATCTTCGTCAAAGACATTCTGCAAGACCCCATCGACCTCGCGATGGTGCGCTCGATCAACGATATTGGTCACGTTTCAGGACTTAAAACGATTGCCGAGTTCGTCGAAAACAAGGCGATTGAAGAAAAACTGCGCGAGGTCGGTGTCGACTATGTGCAAGGCTACGGCATCGACAAACCGAACCCGATTGATGATACACGCTGTTAAACCTAGTGCACTGTAACGAATAAACTGCACACTAGAAACCGCGCGCGACTAGTCAGTCGGCACTGCGCGGATCGGTTTACCGGTATACTCGATATCGTCGCAGCGCAGTGGCAAGAAGGAGCCCTGCGGGCGATCGATATTATCGACGTAACAGGCTTCAATACCGGAACTCACAATCGCCGCAGAAACATTTTTTAATTGCTCGGGGCTAAAACCCTGATCCGTACCGAAGGCGGCGACGACGCCATTCATATTCATTTGCTCGCCATACTGCGCGCTCAAATATGCTTCGATTTCTACCGCCAGCTTCTCATAGGGGCCGATAGGAAAACCCAGTTCACGCGCGTAAGCCCATAGTATTTCCACCCGCTCGTCGCCTTTGACCAGTGGCCGGGCGAAGCCGGTGATATTGGGCCGACCTCTTCTTCGAGAGACTTCAAGCTCCACAATTTCTTTGACCGGCATTCCTTGCAGGCGCTTCGCGTAGGCGGAATGGAGGAATTCGCAGCCTTTCAAAATAGTGCCGCCGCCGTAGACTTCGGAGTAGGCTGCTTGGATACCGGCCGCTATCGCGGCTGCGTCCGGGCAATTTGCCTCCCCCCCCAGGGCGCCAATCTGGTTACACCATATTCTGGAGTCAGGCCAACTTTGAAAAATAAAAACCGCTTCTATCCAGTCGGCAATCTTTCGTTCCGGCATTTTTCCGGTCACATTTTGCACATGAATCTGCATGTAGGAATACTTCCCAATCACGCCATCCAGCAAATTAAGACCGTACGAAAACGCGCCCTTACCGAGTATCCAGCCGCCCGCGGCGCTGTAAACGTTGTTTCTGCGCTGATCCCAATAGTCGGTTTTATTCGGCATTTTCGGTCTCGATGTGATAGTGATCATCGGCGGGAAACGGCACCGATGTGATCGGTTTGCCGACCAGTTCCATGCCATGCGCCAATAAGCCAGGCGCCGAACACAACTGGTATAGCCCCGCACCCGTCTTGGGATTAAAGCCGAGGTCACATAACACGGCGGCAAACAGCCCGGTTGGCAGCCAACCTATATTGGCGTGTCGCAGTCCAGCGACGAAACCGGCTGCCCAATGCATACACCCGCCAGCGCCCGGTAACGCCATCAGTGTGTTGGCGATTTTGCCGGTCAAGGGGTCGATACCATCAAACAAACGGCCAAAGCCGGGCACGCCTATCTCGCTACCGGGGTCAAGCCGGCTAGCCATGGTTGCGGCAAGCTGTTCCGGATCGTCGCGGTTGTTGCGTACAATAAAGCGCATCGTCGGCAATACATCCTGCGCACCGCAATGTTCGCCGGCGAGAATTGACAGCGATATTGGCAATATCAAGGCGGGATCGGTTTTGCCAACAGCAGCTAACACTGCGGCGCGCGTCGCGGGGTGACGCGGACCCGGCGACATAAAGGCCACCATCAGGCAGCCAAACAGTTCGGCCTGTGCTTTATTTGGCAGCTCGCCGCGAAACAATAAGTAAACCGTATCCGAGAAACTACGTTTGCGTACCAGGTCAAGCAGATTGTAACCGTGGCAAAAGGCGTTTTCGGTTAAGTAGCTGTTTTCGGGATCACGTTCTTCAAGCCAGATTTTGGTCACCGTTTTTTTGGTGAAGGACTCGTCGCGTCGTTGAATTTTCCGGGCTGGTGGTGCGTCGGCTTCGCTACTCACAACGGTTGCTCCTGAAGAGTTATTGGTTCAGACGGTAACTGAACTCGGCGAATATCGCTCTGCCTTCAAGACGGTAATCACCAGGTATTTCTTCGACCGGGGCGGCACTGGTAGCACCCCTGCTGGGCGCGAAGGCGTCTTTATCAAACACGTTGCGCGCCACGATAGCGAATTCCAGGTTCTTGAACAATTTCTTACGGCGTAAAACTACATCAACAAGCGCATAGTCATCAACATCATCGCGCTGGTCCGATGCCGCTCTATCTCTATCGGCCACCCAATTCGCGGTGGTACTTAAACTCCAGTCTGGCAGAAAATTCCAGGTCGCGGCCAGATACAACTGCCAGCCCGGCGCGTCTGCCACGTGGTCACTGGTTGACCTATCTTCGCTGTGTTGCCACGCATAGTTGCCATCCAAAGAAAGAGAGTCGCTGGCTTTCCAGGAGTATTCAACTTCAAAACCATAACCGTCCTGGTCAACTGCATTTTTGGCTTGCAGTACCCCACCCGCTGTTGCAGGCGCTACAAAACGGATCAAGTCCCGCATCCGGTAGGTAAACAGGTTGAGCTTGATATTCGATGTTGGCGTTGGCAGATAATCGAAGGCAAGTTCGATCGTGTCGATCATTTCGGGGTCTATGTTTTCATCACCGTGCAATACCGGGTTGGTTTCCGATAGTTCCAGAAAAGAGGGTGCCCGAAACGCCCGGCCGTACAGTAACTTCGAACTCAGGTTATAGCTGGTCGCCCACACCAGGGCCAGCCGCGGGTTGATTGTGCTGCCAAAGTCAGAATAGTCGTCGAAGCGCACACCGGCGGTAAGGCGCCAGTCATTGGCCAGCGCCCATTCGTCCTGCAAGGATGCGAACAAAATATTACGCTCACTGTCCTCGACAAACACGCTTTCGAAATTGGACGTATCAGTCAACGTACCATCGACGCTGGTTTCGTTCCCGTCGAGCACGCCGGGGCCAAAATTTCTGGTTTCTTTCGGATCGCCTTCCTGGCGCTGGAAGCCCGCGGAAAACCGCAGTTTATGTTTGTCCCAGCCGGAATAATAAGTGACAAGCTCTGCTGTGTGCTTTTGTTCCTCCCCACCGGGGTTACCTAAAACGCCATCCGGAAACGCCACCACTCGGGAAGCAGGAGGAAGTGAGGTGGTTAAACTCCCCGTCTCGTTATCAATCAAGGCAAGCGTTCCAGCCGGCAATAAGGTGTATTTGTTATCTGAGTCGAACAGGCTCAATGAGAGGCTCGTTTCATAACGCCAATTTTCCGACAGCTCGTCATTGTAGGCCAGCGAAAAAAGATAATAATCGCCGTTTAGCTCACCGCCGGGATCGAGCGCATGCAAAACGCCATCGCCGACTCCCGTATCGTTTTGAACCCACGCCAGGAATGACGTTTTCCAGTGTTCGTTGTTTAATGCGATGCGGGCATTCAAAATATCGTAGCGCGTAGCAAGAGGGCCAGGCGCGTTGGAGGCATTGATGCCAAAAGCGCTGTCCCCGAGTGTTTGCAGGTCTGCATCAACAATACGATCGTCATCGCCGTTGCTTTTTGCATATTCCAGGCTGGTGGAGAACTGCCATGTATCACCCACTGCGCCGCCAGCTTGTAGCCAGTAATCTTGCTTGTCGAATGACCCATAGCGTACGCCGGCTTCAATACCGTCGATGTCCGAAGGGCTTTTTGAGATGACATTGATGACCCCGGCAAACGCGTCGGCGCCAAAAACGGCCGAGCCGGGGCCGCGGATGATCTCGATGCGCTTGATATTTTGCACCGGCATGGTAAATCCGGTCGGCAGGCCACCGTTGAAGACTTGCCGGAGTGGAACACCGTCGATCAACAGCAAAACCTGCGGGTTTTGCGCCGTATGAATGCCACGAATGGAATAAACCGAACTGAGTACGTTATTGCTGGAGAGTGACACATGCAAGCCCGGCACCATTTCCAGCGCCTCTTGCAAATTGGTTGCGCCGCGATTGCGAATGTCGGCCTCGCTAACGACGCTGGCGATAGATGGCGCCAACCTGATCGACTGCTCCGTGCCGGTGGAGATGCTGATCGTCTCGTCGTCGCCGTACAGCTCCAGCAAATCGTCTTCGTCAAAATCCGAGTATGCGTGAGCAGGCACAAGGCCGAACAACGCAACAATTCCCGTTAGCAGGATTTCACGGGTACGCTTGCCGACCGGCAATTGATCATAAAATGAGCGACTCATTGTTGCTTGTTATCACCCCCGTGACGCATCATTTTTTACGATAGCGAGCTACTGGGAAAACCAGGTACTCTTTTCAAGAGAGTATAAATATAGTCGATATTCTACAATTTGCTTATAAAGACGAGTTTTTAGTGCATTTTTTGCAATACTCTGAGCCGTTCCCCCATCGGTGGCGCTTCCTCAGGGTCGATATAAACGTCTATAACGCTTGGCTTGCTCGATTTTAACAAGGCGCAGAAATCGATTTGGCCCAGGTCATCGGGAGTTTTGACGCGAATGCCGTTTGCTCCCATCGCAATGGCCACCGCCGCAAAATCAATCGCCGGCAGGTACTGCCCGACCTGCTCACCGCCGCCAAGCCGCTGCCCGTGTTTGACCATACCGAGTGATTGATCATTCAACACGATGAATAGCACCGGCAAGTTGTGCTCAACGGCAACCGTCAGCTCCTGGCCGCTCATCAACATGCTGCCATCGCCGGTGATACACACGGTCGGCGCCTTGCGGCTGCCTAACGAGGTACCTACGCTGGCGCCAATCGCCCAGGCCATCGAACCGTAACCCATTGCGGTACGCACGGTGCCGACAAATTTACGTTGCAGATAATGCAGCCCCCAACACCACGCATTACCCGCGTCCAGCAGAAACCGGGTGTGGTTCGGCAAGACATGGGCCAAATCGTACATCAAACGTTGTGGTTTAAGCGGCACGGCAGCGGATAAGCACAGCTCGGCTTTGTCATAGGTAAGTTGCGTAGGTAGCAGGTCGGGCGCTAACTTCACCAGCCCTTTAGCTGCAGGCGGCGTTTCGTCAACGGCATGCAATAGCACCGTGGTGGGTTTGTGTCGCGGTACAACCCGCAGCAATTTACCAAACACCGCCTTGAGATTGCCGAACACGTGCAAATAGGCCATCGGCGACTGCATGAAGTTTTCGGCACAGCTTTCGACATGGATGAGCCTGTCGTTCAGGATAACGTTGTCCCAACCCGCCGTTGCAATCTCACTCAGCCCGGTGCCTATGGCGATAACGTTCGCGACGTCGGATCGTTCCAGGGCGGCGCGCGCGCTGGCATGTCCCGCCAAGCCAAAAACGCCGCGGTACTGCGGATGATAAGCATTGACCCATTGCTTGCCGCCAGGTGTCGCAACGATTAATGCGTTAACCGCTTCGGCGAGTTGAATAATTTCATCGATCGCTTCGCCGCAGCTTTCGCCGATGAGAAACACCGGCCGCTGCCGCGCGCGCATGGCATTTAACAAGTCTGTTTCCAGTTGCGCGACCGCCCGCTGGTCGATAACCGGCGGCGAGCGCAGCTGAGTCGCAACGTTAAAGAAGGTGGGCACAGCAACGATCGACCCTTTAAGGATATCTAACGGGATGCTCAAATGCACCGGCCCGCGCGGCTGGCTGAAGGCGCTGATCAACGCGCTGACCAGCTTGCTTTCCAACTGCGAGGGATGCGACACCAGCGAATTGTAGCGCGTACAGTGCTCGAACATACCCACCACATCGATGGCATCGCTGGACGACTCCTGCAACCCCAGCCGGCCAAAATTGGGTAAAGCGATTTGCGGCGTGATCACCAACATCGGAATGTGATCGGCATAGGCCGATGCGACACCGGTCAACAAGTTGGTGCTTCCTGGGCCCGTGGTCGCGCAGCAAACCGCGAGCTTACCGGTTTCACGCGAGTAGCCGTCGGCCATAAAGGCAGCACCGGCTTCATGGCGTGCGAAAACGGGCGTCGGCCCATGCCGCGAGCGCTTGCTTTTGCGCGCCAGTGCCCGCTGACCATAATTGATCGTGGCCAACCCGGCACCGCGTTGCTTCCTGGCTATCGCATCAAAAAACGGTTCTATCGCCCCACCTTGAATACCAAAAACATACTCCACACCTATTTGCGCGAGGTACTCGACGATAAGGTCAGAGTAGGTGTGATTGGTGGCCGCAACGGGGTTTTGCTGAAGTGCATTTTGCAAAGCTTCTACTACATTATCAGTCATTGGCTGCTCCAGGTAAAAAGCTAGTGTGCAGTTTATTCGTTACAGTGCACTAGGGCCTGCTAACACTATTTTCATCATTATTGCCGGAGACCATTTTTCGGCCACCCAGGCAGAAGGAGCGAGCTGTAGTGACTCTACATAAGCGATTGATAACGCCGCTGGGCGAGAAATGGTTCCGCCCCTGCGGATTGCGCCTGCTGCTTCTTATCCTCGCCAGCGGCATGCCGCAAGCTGGCTTATTCTTTTCGTTTAAAATTAATTTTTGGTGACAAACTGCGGCGTGGCCACAACAAGGGCGAGCATGGTATCGTTCGCATTTAGAATAGTCACTTCGTATCACTAAAGTTTAACAAGATTAAACAATCTACAAGATGGCGGCTAAAAACCATACAAGACAGTCGGCAAGCGCGGAATGCCGAAGTTTTTCACCCTCAGAATGAGGTAAGTCCCGGATTATTGGCTAGACTGTATGGATACTTTTGTCGTGATGTGCCATCGCGCAGAACCTCCGGCCCCAGGAAAAGCGTTGTTTGTGAATTGCTTTTGTTCACGCCTTACTCGCATCGTTAAGCATTTAACGTGGTGGAGGCTGCTGTGCTGCGCTTTGTTTTTTGCGTTGACGCAACCTGCGTTTGCCGCACCGCTGAAATTCGCCGTTGTTGTGCCTGAAACCGCAAGCAAAGCGCAGGTCATTTATGACGAAATCGTACAGGGCCTACGCAGCGCGGAAAATGTTGAGCTAACGCTTTACCGGCTCAGCAGCGCCGCGAAGCGCGACGAAGCGGCAGTGCACAAATGGTTAAGCGGGCAAAACGCGAATGCCGTAATCAGCATCGGCAGGAACGCACATAACCTGGTAAAAAACTTCGCCACTGATATACCGCTTATCGCCGGCGGAATATCCATTTCGCCAAACCACACCTCTGGCGTCAGCCTGACCGGCGATCCACAGGAGTTTTTCAAAAACCTGGTGCGAATTGCACCCAAGGTCGAACGGATTTTTCTGATTTACAACAATGCGATCAATGGCTGGTGGGTAGATTCAGCACGCGCCGCCGCCAGTGAACACAACATAGATCTGCAAGCTTTGCAGGCGGAAGACGTAAAGTCAGGCGCCAAATTGTATCAGCGCGTATTGAACGGCGCGCGTTCGGGAAAGGACGCCATATGGATTCCGTTAGTCAGTATTGTACCGTCAAAAACAGTACTGCCAATGGTACTGAGGAAGGCATGGGAAAAAAACCTCGTGGTATTTACCAATAGCGCGGCCCATGCCCGACAAGGCGCTTTATTCTCGATGTATCCCGACAATGTGGCACTGGGTGAACAGTTGATAGAGCTGGCCATCGAGCAAACGACAACCAGCGGCGCCAACGTCAGGGTGGCGCCGGTCAAAAAATTGAAAACGGCTTTCAACTTACGCACGGCGTCCCACCTGGGACTGAAATATTCGTTACGGCGGGGCGGTGGTTTTGACCGAATTTATTCAGCACAGTAATCCGCAACAGCTGACGCAGCAAGCTGTCACTCATGAAAAACGCAGCAGCTTTCGACGCCAGCTGTTTCTGATTTTTGCCACTTGCGGGGTCGCTGTCGCGCTCGCCGTGGCAATCGCCTACTCCTATTCCACCAGTGAATATATTCGCGACTTGTATGTAAGCCAGGCACTGCAGGCGACCCAGAACTTTGCGCAACTAAGCGAGTTGGCGCTACTCCTCGACAGTGGTGAAAATGCCGAGGACGCAGCAAAGAGCACCTTGTCATTCCCGTTGATTAAATATGTGTCGATTGTTAGCGGCAATGGAAAAATGCTGTTTGACCAAGGTCAGTGGCATGGCGAATATCTGCAGCTTGGCAACCAGCGGCCACGTGAACCCGGCGCCGCGCTGATTAGTGAACAGGACAACGCCTGGCACTTTTGGGCGCCGGTTTTCTCCCAAACTGCCGAGGCGCAAGCTGATGACGGCCTGATTTTGACCGGCGACAAGCAAAAAAGCTACCTTGGCTTTGTTTATGTGGTGCAAGACAAAAAGGAATTTCTCGCCAGCCAGTACGAAAGCTTTAGGCGCAACGCCATGATCGGTTTAATGTGCGCGGTGGCCTTCATTATCCTGCTGCACTTCGCCATAAATCGCTTGCTGGCGCCCATGACCAGACTGGCAGCGGTAATGGACCGCACGCGGCAGGGCGATACCGCCGCGCGCGCTACGCCCGAGGGAGCGGTAGAGCTGGTCAACATGGCGGAAATCTACAATAGCGTGATGGACAATCTTGCCGATCGTGACGTACGCCTGATGAGGCAAAAAGATGAACTGGAGTCTGAAGTCACGCTGCGTACGCAGGAACTTGTGCAGGCGCGCGACGAAGCCATTGACGCCAGCCGCCACAAGTCGGAATTTTTGTCTAACATCAGCCATGAGCTGCGCACACCGCTGCAGGCGATCATGGGCTATTCTGACATTCTGCACGAGAGACTCGAGGACGAAGGCTTCGATGATTTATGCGAAGACACCGAATGCATTACCGACAACGCCAACCACCTGTTGAACTTGATAAACAGCATTCTGGACCTCGCAAAAATCGAAGCCGGCCGCATGGATATTCATTTGGCTTATGTCAAAATTAATAACGTGGTACGCCAGGCTCAGGAAACGATTCTGCCATTGATGCAGAAGAGCGCCAACGAACTGGTTGTGGAGATCGAAGAAACTGACCAGATGATTAAGATCGACGAAACCAAGCTACTGCAAATATTACTCAATCTTTTGAGTAACGCCGGCAAGTTTACCCAGATGGGCCGGGTAACGGTCAGCGTGCGGCAAAGCCAGGACGAATTAAATATCGAAGTCGCAGATACCGGCATTGGTATGGAGCAGCAACACTTAAATGTGATTTTCGACGCGTTCCGCCAGATTGACGGCAGCGCGACACGAGAATTTGAGGGCACGGGTTTGGGCTTATCGATCACGCGGCGCTTCTGCGAGGTGATGGGCGGCTACATCAGCGTGGTCAGTCAGCCCGGTCGTGGCTCCACCTTCAGCGTGCGTTTTCCGTTGCCAATTCGCGCCAGCGACAATAGTGAAAACATCGACTTGGCTTAGCTGCCAGCATGTCTGGACGTGAAGTTATTTTGCCGTGTGCCCTTAGTCCTTTATACTGGGTTTGACTAACGAACGCAGCCAATTCAACGTGCTGTTGCCCTTCAGCAACACATAATCGAGACGGTCATATTCCGTTGCCAGCGCAACCGCATCGGTAAAAAAATCGGCTCTGGTCGTCAACTTTTCTGCGCTATCCAGTTCTTTCACCACCTTCGCCGGATTGCCGGCAACCACCACGTTAGCCGGCACGTCTCCAACCACAACCGCGCGTGCGGCAACAATGCTGTTGTCTCCAATGCTGACCCCCTTCAGCACGGTCGCATGATCTCCCAGCCACACGTTATTACCAATATGTACCGGCGTTACCTCACGCGGCCGTTCGATCCGGTTGTAAACACCATGCCAATCGGAATCTGTAATGTAAACACCGTGGGCCAGCATGCAACTGTCACCAATCACAATTTCATCACAAGCGCTGATTCTGACACCTGGCGTAATCATAACCGCAGCGCCAATTTGAATACGCCCGCAGTCCGGCACCTGGTTCCACACCCCGATACGCGTGTGGCTGTCTTTTTCGGCGACAATGGTCGCCGACTCACCGATGGAAATATTCGGTCCCGAGATGTGAATATACCAGGGGTTCATCAGCGTATAATGGTCGCCGAGATGATCCAGGTGTGGTCTTACGTAGTGGCGCACATACCAACGGCGAAATCGCAGATAGTATTTTTTGACGTAGTAGGGTCGCAAATCTTTGCGCATTTATTGACGCCGCAGTGAAGAGTGAGCCGGTGTATTCGTTGTGGCGCGACAGTCTCGCACAAAGTACGCAGTATGAAAACTGAACGTAAGCACCGCTGTCCATGAGTCTTGCTAATTCCTCCACTGTACGGTCAAATCAGACCGGCCCGCACCCGGCCTTGCGAGCCGTCGTTGACCGCCACCTGGCCAGCAGCTCCAATAAACCGGTTGCAGAGCACAGCCGGGAAGCGTTTGTGCGTGTGCAGCAACGTATCGGGCTAGACGAGCAGCCGCTGATTCTGGATGCCGGTTGCGGCAACGGCAGCAGCAGCGTAAGGCTTGCGCAATTACATCCGGAGCATCTTATTGTTGGCGTCGACAAGTCCACCCACCGCTTGCAAAACGCCCTGCGCAATACAACACCATCCAACTGTATTCTCATTCGCGCTGAACTTGAAGATTTCTGGAGGCTGGCCGTTACCCATCATTGGCGGCTAGCGACGCACCTCATTCTGTACCCTAATCCGTGGCCAAAACAACGCCACTTACGGCGCCGCTGGCATGGCTCGGCAGCGTTTCCACTCATACCGGCACTGGGTGGCGCGCTTGAACTGCGCACCAACTGGCATAATTACGCATTAGAATTTGCTGCCGCTTTGCATTATGCTGGGCACGCGTGTGCAGTAACGCCATTGTCGACCGTGGAACCATTAACGCCTTTCGAGGCCAAATACCGGGCCAGCGGCCATTCGCTTTGGCGCTGTCGCGCAGATTTTCCTGTTACTCATAAGGGTTGAGATATGACAACTCATCGCATTCGCATCGCCAGCACCGATACCGTTACCGATCCGGTTTGGCAACAAATTCAGCAGGAGACCGCGGAAGATGCCCGGCAGGAGCCAGTGCTGGCAAGCTTCTTTCACGCTACCATTCTCAACCACAGCACCCTGGAAGCCGCACTCAGCTTTCACCTCGCCAACAAATTAGACAGCGCTACCGCTTCGGCGCTGCTGGTGCGCGAAGTTATTCAGGAGGCGCTGGATACTGAACCCGCCATACGCGCTTCTATTCGCGCCGATTTGCAAGCCGTCGCCGACCGTGACTCAGCGTGCTGCAAGCTGGCAGCGCCATTTTTGTTCTTCAAGGGTTTTCATGCACTGCAAGCATATCGCGTGGCCCATTGGCTGTGGCGCGCCAAACGTGAGTCGCTGGCACTGTTTCTGCAAAACCGCATCTCGGTTGAGTTCGGCGTCGACATTCACCCGGCCGCACGCATCGGCAGCGGTATTTTGCTCGATCACGCAACGGGACTTGTGATTGGCGAAACCGCCGTAGTGGGTAACAATGTGTCCCTGATGCAATCCGTTACGCTGGGAGGAACGGGTAAGGAATCGGGCGATCGGCATCCGAAAGTCAGCGACGGCGTGTTGATCAGCGCGGGCGCCAAAGTGCTGGGCAATATTCGTATTGGCAGGGGCGCCAAGGTAGGGGCCGGTAGTGTCGTGCTAACCGATGTGCCGGCGCATACTACGGTAGCCGGTGTACCCGCTGAAATTGTCGGTAAACCCTGCTGCAGTGAGCCGGCGCTGGAGATGGATCACAATTTAAAGGACGATATTGAATCGGCTGCTGCTTCCAGCGAGAACAGCTAGTGTTTACTGGTGGTAAGCCACCGAGTACTCGTGCACGGCGTCGATAAACGCCCGCACATTATCGGGGTCGATATCCGGCGTAATGCCATGCCCCAGGTTAAACACATGCCCCGTGCCTGCGCCGTAGCGGGCCAGGATGCTCTTCACTTCCTGTTCTATCCGTTGCGGTGTGGCACGTAATATTGCCGGGTCCATATTGCCTTGCAGGGCGACGCGGGATCCAACTTGCGCACGCGCGACACCAATATCCAGGGTCCAATCCAGCCCGATACAGTCGCAGTCGCTTTGCATGATGTATTGCAACCAACTGCCGCCGTTCTTGGTAAAGACAATAACAGGCACACGCTCACCATGATGTTCGCGTGTTAGTCCTGCGATAATCTTCCGCATGTAGTCCAGCGAGAACTCACGGTAAGCCGCCGTGCTTAACACCCCACCCCAGGTATCAAATATTTGCACCACCTGCGCCCCGGCGGCAATTTGCGCGTTTAAATAAGCTTGCACCGAGAGCGCCAGTTTGTTCAGCAACTCGTGCATGACCTGCGGCTCGTTAAAAGCCAGCGTTTTTGTTGTGGCGAAGTCTTTGCTTGACCCGCCCTCGATCATATAGGTGGCAAGCGTCCATGGACTACCTGCAAACCCGATCAAGGGAACGCGATCATTGAGCTCCTTGCGGATGAGGCGCACAGCATCGATAACATAAGGCAGGTCGTGCGCCGGATCGACGATGGGGAGGGCGTCAACGTCGGCTGCGGTTTGCAGGGTTTTCCTGAATTTTGGCCCTTCACCTTCTACAAAATGGAGACCCAGGCCCATGGCGTCGGGTATCGTTAAAATGTCGGAAAATAAAATCGCCGCGTCCAGAGGAAAACGCTCAAGTGGCTGCAAAGTGACTTCGCAAGCGAGTTGCGGATCGGTAAACAGATCGATGATGCCACCCGCTCTGGCGCGGGTCGCGCGGTATTCCGGTAGATAGCGGCCGGCC
Source organism: uncultured Pseudomonadales bacterium (assembly GCA_964544755.1). Lineage (GTDB taxonomy): Bacteria > Pseudomonadota > Gammaproteobacteria > Pseudomonadales > JAUIET01 > JBBKXJ01. The sequence goes on from CAZJDL010000001.1 coordinate 28,663, forward strand.
TGGCGCATCATCCATACCGGTGTATAGGCTACCGGTTCGCGGCGCAGGGCGCGCAGGAACGTGGCATTTTTTGGTTCTGTCATAAACGTATGGTCTTATACTTCCAAATAATCCAGCATTGCCTTGGCGGCCTCGCGGCCTTCCCAGATAGCCGTGACCACCAGATCGGAGCCACGCACCATATCGCCGCCGGCAAATACTTTTGGGTTGCTGGTTTGAAATGGATAGGCCGCTTTTTCGGGGGCGACGACCCGGCCGCCGTTGTCGGTGCCAATCTTGAAATCGGCAAACCATTCCGCGGGGCTGGGACGGAAACCAAACGCAATAATTACCGCGTCGGCGTCGAGTATTTCTTCGCTGCCAGGCACGGTTTCGGGTACACGGCGGCCGTTTTCGTCGGCCTCGCCCAAACGTGTGTGCACCAGCTTAACGCCGGTAACGTGTTCGTCGCCGATAATCTCAACCGGTTGCCGGTTAAACAAAAACTCCACGCCTTCTTGTATCGAGTTGTTGACCTCGCGGCGCGAGCCGGGCATATTTTCCTGATCGCGGCGATAGGCACACTGCACGCTGGCCGCACCCTGGCGCAACGCGGTGCGATTACAATCCATCGCCGTGTCGCCGCCGCCCAGCACGACCACGCGCTGGCCACGCAGGTCGACAAAGTCTTGCTCCGTCTTTTCGAATTCCAGGTACCGATTAATATTGGACACCAAATAAGGTAGCGCATCGTATACTCCGGGCAAGTTTTCGCCGGTGAAGCCACCCTTCATGGAGGTATACGTTCCCATACCAAGAAACACCGCGTCGTACTCATCGTACAGCTCTCGCATGCTGATGTCGGAACCCACCTCGGTATTGAGGCGAAACTCAATGCCCATGCCTGCAAATATTTCGCGCCGCAGTTGCATCACCTGTTTTTCCAGTTTGAACGCCGGAATACCAAAGGTGAGCAGGCCGCCAATTTCCGGATAGCGGTCGAAAATCACGGCTTTTACGCCGGCACGGGTGAGAATATCGGCACAACCTAACCCGGCCGGCCCGGCGCCGATTATCGCAACCCGTTTACCCGTGGATTCGACGCCCGACAAATCTGGCCGCCAGCCCATGGCGAGCGCCGTGTCGGTAATATACTTTTCGGCAGAGCCAATGGTGACCGCGCCGAAATCATTGTTCAGTGTGCATGCGCCCTCGCACAAACGATCCTGCGGGCACACCCTGCCGCAAACCTCGGGTAAAGTGTTAGTCTGGTGGCAGAGTTCTACCGCCTCCAGAATATTGCCTTCCGAGATCAGTTTCAGCCAGTTGGGAATGTAGTTGTGTACCGGGCATTTCCATTCACAGTAAGGATTGCCGCACTCAATACAACGGTGTGCCTGGCTCTTCACCTGCTTTGGGCGGAACGGCTCGTATATTTCAACGTACTCGACCTTACGCTTGCTGAGCGGAATTTTATCCGGGTCGCGACGCTCAACGTCCAGAAACTGAAACTTGTTGTCTAGTCTTTCACTCATACTCGCTACTTTTCATCGTACAGCTGTGAAGCATCAGGCATTCGGTTGACGGCTGCCGTTATTCAGGACGTGCTTGCACACTATGCAACAAGTGCTTCAGGTTGGCGGCTTTCGGCTTCACCAGCCAGACACGACCAATGTAGTGGTCAAAGTCCTCGAGTAACTCCTGGCCCCACTCGCTGTGAGTCGCAGCCACGTATTCTTCTATTTCGGAATGCAGATGCACGCGGTAGGGTTCGAAATCTTCACTCATGATGCGGCATATTTCGACTAATTGCCGATTGTACTTGTCGGGGAACATGCGGTCGAGGTCAAGCACGTAGGCAAAACCACCGGTCATACCGGCGCCAAAGTTATAGCCGGTGTTACCCAGCACAGTAATCACCCCACCGGTCATATATTCGCAGCAGTGATCGCCAGTGCCTTCCACTATCGCCAGCGCGCCAGAATTACGCACGCCGAAGCGCTCTCCGGCGGTGCCGGCGGCGAACAAACGGCCGCCGGTAGCGCCGTACAAACAGGTGTTGCCAATAATGGACGTTTCAAAGCTTTTAAACGTGCTTTGCCGCGGCGGGTAAATCACCAGCTTGCCACCGGCCATGCCTTTGCCAACGTAGTCGTTAGCGTCGCCCTCCAGGTGCATATGCAACCCGCCAGCATTCCACACGCCAAAGCTCTGACCGGCCGTGCCGCTGAGATGCAGCACCAGCGGCGCGACCATCATACCGTAGTTACCGTGCCGTTTGGCAATTTCACCCGACAAGCGCGCGCCAATCGAGCGGTCGCAATTGGTCACGGCGTAACTAAATTCGCCGCCTCGCAGGTTCTCGATGGCCGGCAGCGTAGCGGCCAGCATCCGCTCGGCCAGCTCGCCTTTGTCGAATGGGTCGTTGGACGGCAAACGACAGTATTGTGGCGTTTTCGGGTCGATATAATCGTTGACCAGCAAACGAGTCAGGTCCAGGTTGCGCTGCTTTTCGGTCAGGCCCGGTAGCCGCTCCAACAGGTCGGTGCGACCGATCAGATCGGCCATCCTGCGAACGCCCAGCGCAGCCATGAGCTCACGGGTCTCCTGCGCGACGAAACGGAAGAAGTGCATGACCATTTCGACGGTACCATTGAAGTGGTCATCGCGCAGTGCGGAGTTTTGGGTGGCGACGCCAGTGGCGCAGTTATTCAGGTGGCAAATACGCAAATACTTGCAGCCGAGTGCAACCATTGGGGCGGTGCCGAAGCCAAAGCTTTCGGCACCAAGGATAGCGGCCTTGACCACATCAAGGCCGGTTTTCAAACCGCCGTCGGTTTGTACCCGCACTTTGTGGCGCAGGGAATTGCTGCGCAGCGCTTGATGCGTTTCGCTCAAGCCCAATTCCCACGGTGAGCCGGCATAGCGAATCGACGTTAACGGACTGGCGGCGGTACCGCCGTCGTAACCGGAGATGGTGATAAGATCAGCGTAAGCTTTGGCCACACCCGCGGCAATGGTACCCACACCGGGCTCCGATACCAGCTTTACCGACACCAACGCATTCGGGTTGACCTGTTTCAGGTCGAAGATAAGCTGGGCCAAATCTTCGATGGAATAAATATCGTGATGCGGCGGCGGAGAAATAAGGGTAACGCCCGGCACTGCATAACGCAGGCGGGCGATAAGTGCATTCACCTTGCCACCCGGCAACTGGCCGCCCTCACCCGGTTTCGCCCCCTGGGCGACTTTAATTTGCAGCACCTCGGCGTTCACCAGATAATGTGGTGTCACACCAAAGCGGCCCGACGCAATCTGCTTGATCTTGGATACCCGCTCGGTGCCAAAACGGTTAGGATCTTCACCACCCTCACCGGAGTTGGAGCGCCCGCCGAGGCGGTTCATGGCGGCTGCCAACGCCTCGTGCGCTTCCGGCGACAGCGCGCCCAGCGACATTCCGGCCGAATCGAAGCGCAGCAGAATGTCTTTAAGCGGTTCGACTTCGTCGATAGTAATGGCCTTACCGCTAAATTTAAGTGTTAGAAGATCGCGCAAGGTCGCTACCGGGCGGTCATTAACCAGCCCGGCGTAGGTCCGATAGTGCTCGTAGTCTCCCGTTTGCACCGCCCGTTGCAGCGCACCGACGACATCCGGATTAAACGCATGGTACTCCGCGCCATGCACATACTTGAGCAAACCACCTTGCGCAATCGGTTTGCGCTGCAACCAGGCATCGCGTAACAGGATTTTCTGATCTTGCTCAAGATCCTTGAAACGCGCGCCTTGCACCCTGCTGGCCATGCCCTTAAAGCACAGCTCAATGACCTCGTCGGCCAGACCCACCGCTTCGAACAATTGCGCACCACGGTACGAGGCAACGGTGGAAATACCCATTTTCGACAGTATCTTGAGCAGACCTTTGTTAATGCCTTTGCGATAGTTTTTAAAAGCGTCATCGACGTCGCCCAGCAGTTCACCGCTGCGCACCAGATCATTGAGAATATAGTAGATCAGGTAGGGGTACACCGCAGTCGCACCCAGGCCAACGAGGGCGGCGAATTGGTGCGAATCGCGCGCACTACCGGTTTCAACCACAATATTGCAGTCACAGCGCAGACCTTCTTCGAGCAAGCGGTGGTGCACGGCGCCGGTCGCGAGCAGAGCGTGGATGACCAACAGGCCCGGCTGTAAGCCCAGGTCGGAGAGCACAAGTATCGTCTTGCCATTGCGCACTGCCGCCACGGCAGCAGCAGCCACGTCCTCTATGGCGCGCCGCAAACCCTTGTCATCCGGCTGGTACAGCAAGCTTATTTGCTCAGCTCCAAACCCTCGTTTTTCCAGATGCAAGAGTTGCTGAAATTTCCCCGGCGACAGTAGTGGCGAACTCAGAATCGCGCGGTTAGCATGTTCGGGCGTTTCGACAAAAACGTTGAGCTCGGGCCCAATACTGGTTGCCAGCGACATCACCACCGCTTCGCGCAACGGGTCGATCGGCGGGTTGGTCACCTGGGCAAACTGTTGCCGCAAATAGTCGTACAAGGAACGTTGCGTGCTCGACAGCACCGCCATGGGCGTGTCGTCGCCCATCGATCCGACGGCTTCCTGCCCCGCTTCCGCCAACGGTCGCAGTATCTGATCGCGCTCTTCAAATGAGACCTGGAACATCTTCAGGTAAATATGCAGCTTTTCGTTGCCGACCGCATTAAAGTCGTCTTTTTCCAGTGAGCCAGTGATGCGCATCGCGTTATCTTTCAGCCAGCGCCGATACGGCTGCCGCTTTTTAAGCTTGGCGTCGATGTCATCGGTAAACAGAACATCACCGGTTAGGGTGTCGATCGACAGTATTTGGCCGGGTCCGACCCGACCTTTGGCCACGACGTCTTCGGGCTGGTAGGAGTAGGTGCCAATTTCGGAGGCCAGTGTAATAAACCCGTCTTTGGTGATCACGTAGCGTGCCGGTCGCAGGCCGTTTCTGTCTAACATGCATACTGCGTGGCGGCCATCGGTCATCACAACACCGGCCGGCCCGTCCCACGGCTCCATATGCATGGAGTTATACTCATAAAACGCTTTCAGGTCTGCGTCTATAGTTTCTACGTTTTGTGATGCTGGCGGCATCAGCAGGCGTATCGCACGATACAAATCCATGCCACCGGCAAGCAATAATTCAAGCATGTTATCCATACTGGATGAATCCGACCCGGAGCTGTTCACCAACGGCGCAATGCTATGTATGTCGGGCAACAAATCGGTTTGAAATTTATTGGTGCGGGCCACGGCCCAATTGCGATTGCCACGAATAGTATTAATTTCACCGTTATGCGCCAGCAAGCGAAACGGTTGCGCCAGTCGCCACTTGGGCAAGGTATTAGTAGAAAAACGTTGATGAAATACGCAGATAGCCGTTTGCAGCCGCTCATCGCCCAAATCTTTATAGAATAGCGGCAGGTCGGCCGGCATCACCAGGCCTTTGTACGACAACACAGTGGCAGAAAGTGAACAGACATAGCAGCCTTCATGACCACTCATTTGGTGCGCAAACTTTTTCCTGGCCAGAAACAGTTTGTTGTTGAACTCGAGGTCGGAAAGTTGCTCACTGTCGACGAATATCTGCTCAATAGCCGGCAGCGCACGCAACGCAATGTCGCCGCATACGCTGGGGTCTATCGGCACACTACGCCAGCCAATAACGTGCACATTTTCCGCTTCCAGGTGCCGTTCCAACTCGCTTTTGCTGCGCTCGGCAAGAACTTTGTCCTGGCTCAGAAACACCATGCCGACGCCATACACGGCGCCAAGTTCACGCCCAAAAGTTTCGTGCGCCAGCGCACGCAAGAAGCTGTCGGGTTTTTGCAGCAGCAAGCCACAGCCGTCGCCGGTTTTACCATCGGCGGCGATGCCACCGCGGTGTGTCATACAGGTCAAGGATTCGATCGCGGTTTGCAGCAAGCGATGACTGACCTCGCCACGCCGATGAGCAATCAAGCCGAAGCCGCAATTGTCCTTGAATTCTGTCGGCTGATAAAGCCCTGACCTCATAGCGCGAATCTCAAAAAAACAAGTTAATATAAAGACTTGTAATATCTATTGCGGTAAAAGTAAGGGGGTTTTACCGGCCAAAAAGGCTAGTTAGTCTACACGTTAGAGGCAGTACCGACAAATGTGCATAGGGTTGAAAACAGGCGAATCAAAGACGCGCCAGCCGCCAAAAGCAGATCTTGTCGCCGTCAACGCACATCCCCGGCCGATTTTATATCAGCTTGCACTTTACTCAGCGGTCGCGCCCAGGGTTTTAACTCCCGCAGCGCCTTGGGCAAGCCAGCCAGCGCTGTCGTCGCTTGTTCCTGGTTCGGGTAATCGCCGGTCACTGCCACATACCACGGTTTAGTGTTCAGGCGCTGACGGAATACGATGATTTTGCTGTCTTTATGGCGATTGGCGAAATCACGCACGCCGTCAGGTGACTTACTACCCACCAATTGCAGCGTGTAGTGGCTCGCAGGCAGGCTCAACAGGTAGCGCTCATCGCTTGTGAATGCGGCAGTGCTGGATTGCTCTTCCACCTTAACCGGCTTCAACGCGGGCTGGTTCGCGGACGACCCACCGGCGACGGCTGGCTCGGTAGCAACGATTTTTACCTGTGGCTTGGGCTTAACCGCCGCGTTACCATCGGCCACCTCGTTTTTTGGCACGGCGGGCGGCGCCCCGGGTTTTGTCGCCGCCGTAGTAATGTCGGCACCGGGTGCCGCAAAACGCGCGGGAGTTTCTTGTGGCTCTGGCGCGGACTGCGGCGTACGCGCCGCATTATCGCGCTCGGCAGGCGCCGTTAGTGTTGCTGGCGGGAAATTTTTGCTCGTTCGCGCTACTTGGGCTTCGGGTTTAGTCGCCACGGTTTCATCATCATCGCTGCCGATGCTCCAGAGCACAACGATAAACAGCATTAAACCGACACTGGCAACAACATGCAGCCAGGGTACACGCACTTTTAAGGGAGCGGGCGGCGGTGATTGCGGCTGGCCGGCGAGGGCAGCGCGTAATTTTTGTTCGGCCATATCGTGCATGTGCTCGGGAATTCCGCCACTAAGCTGCAACAGGCTCAGCAGATCGGCTTTGGTAAATGGAAATGGGCCATTGTAACCAGCTATTGTCACGCGGTAGCGCAGATAGTCTTCAACGCCGACCAGGTCTAACGGTCGAATAGCGATTTTCTTTATAGCATCCTGATTCAACTCGGGACGCAAGTCACCGTTGGCATCGGTGGCCGCGAACAACAGCAATTTGATATCATTACTGTCATCGTGCGCAAGCTCTAACAGGCTGGCGAGCGTCCGTTCCGGCACTTCGTGGGCATCATCAACCAGCACAATCAGCGCCTTGGAATGCGCTACGCCTTGCCGCAAACGCTGCAAAACCCGGGCGCGTAACTCATCCGGCGCCAGCTCGGCCGCTGGCAGATCAAAGGCGTCGCCAATCTCACCAAACACCTGCTCGACCGTCAGCATAAAGCTGCCTTGTAGCCGCACCACGAAGCTCACGCCGTCGAGGCCGGCCGTCAGCGCTGCCAACAGTTTCGTTTTGCCGACCCCTGGCGCACCGGTGAACACCGCAACCTGGGTGGCAAAACGCGCCATATGCAAGGCCGACCGCAGCAGTTCTTCGCGATCCGCGCCAGCAAAACAGGAGCCGCTAACGGTCGCGTCCGCGAACGGATCGCAGCGCATCCCGTACCGCCGCCAGTATTCTGTATCCGCCGTTGTGGGTGCCTGCTTCGCTTCGGTGTCGGTCATTGCGTGTGTAGAGGTCGCCGCGACGGCGAGCTGCGCGTTATCCTAGAAACCGCAGTTGGATCACGAAAGTATGCGCCAGCTCTTAATGCGCATGGAAAATTCGAAAAAGCTCTCATCACCAATAAGGTGACCACGAGTTTTTCGAATCTCCCATGCACATCAAGCTTTTTATATGAATCAAGAGGTGCACATCTTTTTCGCGCCCAACTGCGGTTTCTAGGATTATGCATGCAGCGCAGCAGCCAACGTTTCCTGCAGAAGTTGCGCGTCGAAGTCTTCGGTCACGATAGCTCGGCCCAGTGCTACTGGCAATACCAGCCGCAGGCGGCCATTCAGCACCTTTTTGTCGACCTGCATGGTGTCCCGAATCTGCTCCAGATCTAACTGTCGCGGCACCGCGACCGGTAGCTCGGCTGCCACCAGCAATGCGGTTATTCGGTGCTGGTCTACGGTGCTCAACAGCCCCATTCGATGCGCAAGGTCGGCAGCTAACACGGTACCCATCGCCACCGCTTCACCGTGCAACACGCCCTGGTACGCCATACAAGTTTCAATGGCGTGGCCAAAAGTGTGGCCCAGATTGAGCACCGCGCGGCAACCCTGCTCTCTTTCATCTTCGGCGACTATAGCGGCCTTGGTCGCGCAGGAACGATGGATAGCATGCACCAGCGCCGCCTGGTCGCGCGCGACCAGGGCTGCCATGTTCGCTTCCAGCCAGGCAAAGAATTCAAGGTCGGCGATCACACCATATTTGATCACCTCGGCCAAACCAGCAGCGAATTCGCGCGCAGGCAGCGTCGTCAGCGTTGCCGTATCGACAATGACGCAACGCGGCTGGTAGAACGCGCCCACCATATTCTTACCCAGTTTGTGATTGACCGCCGTTTTGCCACCCACCGACGAATCAACTTGCGCCAGCAAGGTGGTAGGCAGCTGAATAAAGTCCACTCCACGCTGATAACAGGCAGCGGCAAAACCGGTCATATCGCCCACTACACCACCCCCCAAGGCTATTAATGTGGTGCTGCGGTTATGTTTATCAATCAGCAGTCGATCGAAAATAGTATTCAGATGCTCAAGGTCTTTGTATTTCTCGCCGTCAGGCAGACACACCGTAGACACAGCGCAGCCGTCGAAGTGCGCTTGCACCGTAGAGAGGTACAGCGGCGCTACCGTTTGGTTGCTGACGATCAATAGCTGTCGACCGCGAACATGGCGGCGCAACAGTTCGGCTTGCTGCAGCAGATCCGCAGCAATATAGATTGGATAACTTCGCGTTCCGAGTTCTACGCGCAATTCCCGCATGAGTCCAAGGCCTGGAGATTGATAGTACAGCCATGGTACTACGCTCTGATTCGCGACTAAAGTCGCTGTTGCCCGCAACAGAGTGCAACAACTGCAGAAACGAATTTAGTCGTGACAAACCGGCAGGATAGCCGCTTCAGAGGCTGCGTCGATGTGGCCTGTCTGTACAACCGCAGGCTACCCGACAGGGCGAGCCACAGGGATGTGACGAGTGAACAATTGCACAACACGGAACTGGCTAGTCGGCCAGTGCCCTGGCAATTTCGGCTGCAACCCGTTTCGGGGCACGAGTATCGGTCGCGACGACATGGTCGGCTACATCGAGATACAGCGGTTCACGCTCTTGCATGAGCCGCTCCAACACCTCGGCGCGATTTTCCACCTGTAATAGCGGGCGTTTTTTATCGCGGATTGTGCGATCGAGCTGCTGCCGAATGCTGGCCTGCAAGTACACAACGAAGCCCGCTTTCTGTAATAACTTGCGGTTTTCATTGCTGCTGACAATGCCGCCGCCGGTGGCAATCACGCAGCGATCGTTACCGCTGACATCAGCCAACACCGTTGCTTCGCGCTTGCGAAAACCGTCTTCGCCCTCAATGTCGAAAATCCAGGGAATATCAGCGCCGCAGCGCTGCTCAATTTCGGTGTCGGTATCGATGAACTGAAAACCAAGTTCGGCCGCCAATTGGCGACCGATGGTTGATTTGCCGGCCCCCATGGGGCCGACCAGGAAAATGCGTGTGTAACCCATCACTTCAGTGTTTCACACAAATGCGGGTACACACAAGCATTAGTCGACCAGAGCATCAGCCAGGATACGGGGCGTGATAAAGATCAGCGTTTCCGTTTTCACCTGGCGGTCGTTGGTGCGTTTGAACAAGCGGCCAATGTACGGGATGTCACCGAGGAATGGCGTCTTGACAGTCGACTGCACGTCTTCGGTGCGGAACACGCCACCCAGCACCACAGTCTCGCCATTGCCAACCAGTACCTCGGTGATCAACTCGGTCACGTCAATCAGCGGTACCTGCGAGTTGTTTTCGCCGGCGATAAAGCCACCTACCGAATCCTGGTTGATGACCAGACGCATCATGATGCGGTCATCCGGCGTGATGTGCGGAGTAACGTCCAGCTTCAGCACGGCATCTTTAAACTTAACCGTGGTGCGGCCACTCGACGACGATTCGAGGTACGGTACTTCGGTACCCGACTTGATCGTTGCCTGTTGTTTGTCACCGGTAATAACCTTCGGCTGCGATACAACTTCACCGTGACCGGCCGATTCAAAGGCCGACAGTTCCAGATCCAGCAGATAACCGTCGCCGTTAAAACCGATGGCGAAGGAGCTGGCACCCTGCTCGCTCACACCGAGGTCGACCGACAGCGCGTCCGGAAAGCCGATGGTCAGTGGATCACCATTCACCGCCGCGTTGTTAGCGCCCAATGTGGTCGCCGAACTACCGCCAAAGGTGAAGAAGTCGTCGCTAGTATCGGTGGGGACGCCTTTGGCGAAACCGCCGCCGCCCCATTGGATGCCCAGTTGCTCAGAGTAGTCCGAGTCGGCTACCACGATCCGCGCTTCGATCAGCACCTGCCGTACCGGTACGTCGATAAGCTTGACCAGGCGGCGAAACTCCTGCAGCTTGGCCGCCGTCTCGGTGATCAGCAACGAGTTGGTGCGTTCGTCGACAATCACGCGTCCACGCGGCGACAGCAGCCCACCGGTAGAGGCTGAATCTCCGCCTTCGCCAGTTTCCGAGCCGTTGTCATCAAACAGTTTGAACAGTTCTTCTGCGTCGGCGTAGCGGATGCGCATAAACTCGGTTTGCAACGGCGCGAGCTCTTGCAACTGCTTTGTGGTTTCGATTTCCTGACGCTCGCGCTCGGCAATCTCGGCCGCCGGTGCGACCATCAACACGTTGCCCGCCTGGCGCTTGTCCAGACCCTTGGTCTTCAACACCAGATCCAGCGCCTGGTCCCAGGGAACGTTCTGCAAGCGCAGCGTGATTTTGCCTGCTACGGTATCGCTGGCCACCAGGTTAAGGTCGGTAAAGTCGGCGATCAACTGCAATACCGCACGCACGTCGATGTCCTGGAAGTTAAGGGATAATTTATCGCCTACATACTGGAATTCTCTGGCTTTGGCTTCCAGCTCTTCTTCCGTCACGGGTTTAACACTTAACACGTATTCGTTGTCGACCTGATAAGCCAGAAACTCATACTGGCCTTGCGGGCGCACGTTGATCTGCGTGTTACCGCCGGCATAGGTCGCTTCCATACTTTTTACCGGTGTAGCGAAATCGCTTACGTCGTAGCGATGACGTAAATCTGTCGGCAAATCAGCGCCTTTGAATACTACACGGATACGATTGCCTTCCTGACGCACGTCGACTTCAGTCTTCGGGTCGCTCAGCTGAACAATCACTTTACCCTCACCATCGTCGCCGCGCTGGAAATCAATATTCCTGATACCGCGCGTACCGCCACTTTCTTCGGCCGCAAACTCCAGCACTGATTTCGTGCTTTTCAAATAGTCTTTAGCGCCGCTATCACCGACTTCGACCAACAGGCTGTTGCCGTCGACGCGGGTGGTATAACCGCTAAGCTCCGCCAGGTTCAAAATAAAGCGCGTACGGCCATTGGCTTCAAGCACCAGCGCACTTTTGGCATTACCAATGTCCAATATGTGCCTCTTCTTTTTCAGCTTGCTGCCCACACCGTCAAGGTCAAGCGCGATACGCGCAGGCTGCTCAATAGTGTAGCCTTTTGGCTGCGGCGGCTGGCCATCGAAATCCATTCGCACTTCAAGCTTGCCGCCCGGCAATGAGCTGAAGTTGATGTCGGTAATATTGACGGCGTTGGCGGTGGTGCTTGCACTGGCGGCAAAGAAAACTACCAGCGGCAGCAACACCCGCGATTGCAACCATCCGCGACAACAATCCCTGCCTCCAGGTAGCCGACGAGAAATTTTGAATTTTTGCAAAGTAACCATTGAATTCTCCACCAACTTAACCTTCTTTTTCCTGTAATTTGAGTGTACGCGGACGTTCTATCCAGCTATCTGAACCACTCGAAACGATTTCAATAACTGAGAGCTGTGATTCTGAAACTTCAATAATGCGCCCATGGTTACGGCCGAGGTAATTGCCCAGCGTTACGCGGTGCACGCCACCGTTACCATCGTCTATCAGCACCCACAGCTGGCCTTTTTGTCGCAGGCTACCCACCATGTCCAATGCTTCAAAGTTATACTGTTCGAGGTATTCCTTGGTACGAATCGGATCGGGCTTCACGTCACTGCGTGGCCCACCAATACGTACCAACTCCTTGACATCCAGCGGCACATCAAACGGCGCGCGAAACGCCGTTGCCGCGTAATTGAATGCTGTGTACGGTCGAAACGCCGGAATAGGATCTATGGCGCTGCGCGATGCCGCGTCAGTTTTCGTTTGCGCCATGAAGTCATCCAAATCGGTGTGACTCGAGTCGCTGACACACGCTGTCATTGACAGCACTGTGCCGACAACGACCACACGTTTTATTTGCTTGAGCAGGTTCATGTTACGCGCCCTCCTCATTCTCTTCGTTATAACGATATGTCTTAGCCGTGATGCTAAGCGTCAGCGAGCCATCGCTTTCTTTACCCGGCTCGATTCCAAAGTCGTGTAAGGTGACGATACGCGGCAAACCCGCTATACCGCTGACGAATGCGCCCAAATCATGATAGGTGCCTTTAACAACCATTTTGATCGGCAATTCAACGTAGAACTCCGCGGCGCGTTCCGGCTGCAGGTCGATACTCTTAAACTCCAGTCCAGACGCCACCCCTCTGTTGGTAATGTCTTCCAACAGACCTGGCACCTCGGTATCGCTCGGCAGCTGCCGTACGAGCGCACCGAAGGTTTCTTCCATTTCTTCCATCTGTTTGCGATACGCATCCAGGTTGGCAGCTTTGCCTGCCTTGTCCTTAAATTCGCTTTTGAGCTTGGTTTCCTGCTGTTCGACTTGCGCTAAATTTTGCTGTAAGCCGCTCAGGTGCAGACGATAGCCAAGGCCCATGCAGATGAGGAAAACCAGCACCCAAATGACCACCTTGACCGCCATTGGCCAACTGCCGACATTGTCGAAATCCAGATCGCCGAGATCGAACTCCTGCAATGACTTTATTGCATCACTGAGGGCCATCACTTGTTCTCCTTTTCTAGCGCATCGGCCGGCAGCGTAATTTGCACCGACAGATTGAAATCATTGCCCTGGTCTCCGAAAGCTTCATTTGCTTTAACCCCGATCAAGTTCGGATTGGAAAACCAGTCGGAGGCATCGAGTTTGCGCATCAAACTCGATACGCGGTTATTCGATTCCGCAGTACCTTCAATTTTTACCATGTTTTTTTCACGGGTCAGGTTGCGGTAGTACACGCCATCGGGCACGGTGCGAACTAGCTCGTCGAAAACCCGTACGATAATCGGCCGGTTGCCCTGCAGCGCCTGAATAATCTTCATGCGATCGAGTAGCTGTTCCTTCTTGCTTTCCAGCTCACTGATTTCGGCAACCTCTTTGTTGAGGCTATCAATATTCCTTTGCAAATACTGATTACGCGACGTTTGGCTGTCGACCCAGTAGTTGTAGGTGCGATCAGCCAGGAATAACAAAGCCACCGCACCAATAACGACCGCCGCAAGCAGCGTCAGGAATTCTTTCTTAAGTTCTTCGCGACGCTCTTCACGCCACGGCAGTAAGTTAATATTTGCCATTAGTCGAAGCTCCTCATGGCCAGCCCGCAAGCGATCATCATCGCCGGAGCATCATTGCCCAGGGCAACCGCGTTCACCTTGGAAGCTACGCTCATATTTGCAAAAGGGTTGGCGGTGAGCGTCGGCATTCCCAGCTTCTCCTGCACCAATTCGGTAAGGTCTGGCATAGCGGCGACGCCACCGGCGAGTACGATGTAATCGACCTCGTTATACTGGCTGGAAGAGAAGAAAAACTGCAGCGACCGCGTTACCTGCTGTACGACTGCTTCTTTAAAAGGTTCCAGCACTTCTTGTTCGTAGTCTCCGGGAAGACCACCTTGTTTTTTCGCCACACCTGCCTCTTCAAACGACAAACCGTAGCGGCGTTGAATTTCTTCCGTGAGTTGTTTGCCACCAAACAACTGCTCGCGGGTGTAAACGGTGACACCATCAACCAGTACGCTGAGCGTGGTCATGGTCGCGCCAATATCGACGATGGCCACAACATGGTTGGCGTCATAATCCATTTGATTCTGAATCAGGCTAAACGCACGCTCCATCGAATAAGCTTCGACGTCGACTATTTTTGTCACTAATTCTGCATAGTCGGCAGCATCGGTGCGCAATTCCACATTTTCCTTGCGGCAAGCGGCGAGCAGCACCTCCACCAATTCCGGGTCACGCTCACTCGGCCCAAGCACTTCAAAGTCCAACGCTACTTCGTCGAGCGGGTAGGGAATGTATTGGTCGGCCTCAACCGTGATCTGGGTTTCCGTTTGATCTTCGGTCAAGCCGGCTTCCATCTCGATCACTTTAGTGATGACAGCCGAGCCCGACACGGCAATCGCAATATTTTTGTTTTTCGACTTTGCCTGACCAAGGACATTGACGATGGCGTCGCCAACACCTTCTACGTCGTTAATGTTCTTCTCAACAACCGCATTGGGGGGTAGCGACGCGACGGCATAGCTTTCTACACGAAAGCGATTGCCACTACGGCTAAGTTCCAGCAACTTGACTGATGAGGAACTTATGTCCAAGCCCAATACATTTTGTGCTTTTTTCTCGAATAGCCCAAACACACTTTATTCCTGCTTTACGCCTGCGAGGTGCAGACTGTAGTTTGATGAAAACGTGAAATGTTATTTATAACCATAGTGGATTTATATCAAAAGTAAAAAAAATAATTATAATGGCCCGTTATTTCAACCACTTATTACATCGGTTAGCTCTCCGACCGAATCGGCAGTCACTTCCCGTATGAATCGATATCTCTATCTCGCCTTCTGGTTGTTTTTCACGCTTGTCACAGGCGCCGCTCTCATTTCTGCCGGCACCTATTTATACCTTAGTCCGAAATTGCCGAATGTCGACGCGCTGGATGAAATAAAGCTGCAAGTTCCGTTGCGCATTTACACGAACGACGGCGAGCTGATTGGCGAATTTGGCGAGAAGCGGCGCACACCCGTGAGCTACGTCGATGTGCCGCCAAAATTTATCGCGGCACTACTCGCCGCGGAGGACGATAATTTTGAAAATCATCGCGGCGTTGATATCAATGGCTTGATTCGAGCGGCAAGTCAGCTGTTGACCAGCGGCCACATTCAAACGGGTGGCAGTACCATCACCATGCAGGTCGCAAAAAACTTTTTCCTGAGCAGCGAGAAAACCTTTACCCGCAAGTTCAACGAGATATTGCTGGCGCTGCAAATCGAGGCCAAGCTAAGCAAGCCACAAATACTTGAGTTGTATATGAATAAGATTTACCTCGGCAACCGCGCCTACGGCGTTAACGCGGCGGCCCAGGTGTATTACGGCAAACGGTTGCACGAACTTGATCTGGCGCAGCTGGCCATGATCGCCGGCCTGCCTAAGGCGCCTTCACGGTTCAACCCGATTATCAACCCCGATCGCGCGCTGCTACGCCGTAACTGGATTCTGCGCCGTATGCAGTCACTCGGCACTCTCAGCAGCGAGGAGTACGAAACAGCCAAACAACAGCCTGGCAGTGCCAGCCTGCACGGCCAACGTCTCGCCATGCGGGCGCCCTATGTCGCTGAAATGGCGCGCGCTGAAATGATCGAGCGGTATGGCGGCGCCGCTTATGTAGATGGTTATAAGGTATACACCACAATCCCTATTGCCCAACAACAGGCAGCACACGTTGCCGTTATAAAAGGCCTTGAAACCTATGGGCAACGGCACGGCTATCACGGCCCGGAAAAGAATGTTTTCTATCCTGAGGACCCACAAGCCACCTTCGAAGAATGGAAGAAGTTATTACGCACTACGAAGGTGTTGGGTGGCATGTCCCCCGCGTTCGTAACCACGGTCAACGAGAAAAGTATAGACATACTGTTAGCCGATGAGAGCAAAGCGGTTGTCGAATGGGACAACGGGCTACGGCAGGCACGTAAGTTCATCACCACCAACAACCGCGGCCCGAAACCGGAAACAGCCGCTGCGGTAGTTGAGGTAGGCGACCTCATTCGAGTTTCCCAGGGCGAGCAGCAACAATGGCATCTTACCCAGCTGCCGCGGGCACAGGCGGCGCTGGTCGCGCTCGACCCAAACAACGGCGCCATTCGTGCGCTGGTCGGCGGCTTCGATTATCGCCAGAGCAAGTTTAATCGCGTGACACAGGCGGCACGCCAACCCGGATCAAGCTTCAAACCTTTCGTTTACAGCGCGGCGTTAGAGAATGGCTTCACGGCCGCCAGCCTTATCAACGACGCCCCGGTGGTATTTGCCGACGATGACCTGGAGAATATCTGGCGACCGGAAAATTCCAGTGGCAAGTTTTACGGGCCGACGCGTTTACGCAAGGCCTTGTACCTTTCCCGCAATCTGGTATCGATTCGAATACTGCGATCCATTTCACCGGCAACTGCGGTCAAGTACATGCAGCGTTTCGGGTTCGACGCGAGCACGATGCATAAAGACTTGTCGCTGGCGCTGGGCAGCCAAGCGTTAACACCGCTGCAAATTGCCACCGGCTATGCGGTATTTGCTAACGGTGGCTATAAAGTAAAACCTTATTTGATTGAACGGATCGATGACGCGGCAGGCAACACGGTATATGAGGCCAACCCGGCAGTGGTTTGCAATGACTGTGAAGAGGATGAGGATAAACGCCACGCAGAGACAATCCCACTTGCCGATTTTGGCGGGCGAGACCAACAGGCTTCGGTGGCAGCTGACGACGCCAGAAGCAAGGCGCTCAATGATCGACAAAAGAATGCCGATCAACAAGAAGCGCATATCGCGCCGCGCGTGCTTGACGAGCGCGTGACCTACATTATGGACAATATGCTACAAGACGTTATTCGCCGTGGCACCGGTGTCAAAGCGCGCGTGCTGAAGCGTAACGATATTGTCGGCAAGACCGGCACCACCAACGGGCCAACCGACGCCTGGTTTTCAGGTTACAGTCCGGCGTTGGTGACAACGGTATGGCTTGGTTTCGATCAAAACCAGCTACTGGGCCGGCGTGAATATGGCGGCTCAGCGGCGCTACCCATATGGATTAAGTTCATGTCCGCCGCCCTGGACGGCGTGCCCGAGCAACCGCGAACAACCCCCGAGGGCATCGTGACAATTCGGATTGACCCGCAAACCGGCAAGCGCGCATCGCCGGATCAAAGCGACGCGATATTCGAAGTCTTCAGGGAAGAAAACGTACCACAGGAAGAGGCTAAACCGAGCAATCTCGACCCGTTTTCGATTGAACTCGAAGATGATCTTCTGGAAGACGTGTTTTAGAGATGGTGTTAGCAGACCCTAACCGCTCAGTAAGGAATCGCCAGCGGATAATGCTCAGGGTAACCCAGCCGAGCAACGCCCGTTTCAATTGCGGCACGCGCGACGGCGTCGGCCACGCCGCGCAGCAGCCGCGCATCCATGGGTTTTGGAATAATGTAGTCGCGGCCAAATTCCAGGTGATCGCAACCGCAAGCGTCAAGCACGGCCTGCGGCACCGGTAGCCGGGCAATTTTTCTAATCGCCTCAACGGCAGCGACTTTCATCTCCTCGTTGATACGACTGGCGCGCACATCGAGCGCACCACGGAAAATAAATGGGAAGCCGAGCACATTATTCACCTGGTTCGGGTAGTCGGAGCGTCCGGTCGCGACGATCACATCGCCGCGCGTTTGCCGCGCTAGCTCAGGTTTAATCTCCGGGTCAGGGTTAGAACAGGCAAACACGATTGGACGCGGCGCCATGCGTTGCAACAACTCCGCCGGCAGTAAGTTCGCCCCGGACAAGCCAACGAAAATATCCGCACCCTCGCAGGCGTCGGCCAGCGTGCGTTTGTCACTGGGGTGAGCGAACTCTTCTTTGAATTCATTCAAACCATCACGACCGCTGTAAATAACGCCGCGCCGGTCCAACATGTATACGTTCTCGGCGCTAGCGCCAAGCCTGATCAACAAACGCATGCAAGCGATCGCAGCGGCGCCCGCACCCAGGCAAACGATGGTGGCGCTGCCAAGCTCCTTGTGTTGTATTTCTAACGCATTGAGTATGCCGGCCGCGGTGACTATCGCGGTGCCGTGCTGATCATCGTGAAAAACCGGCACGTCGCATTGCTCGATCAGGGCCTTTTCTATCGCGAAACAAGCGGGGGCTTTAATGTCTTCCAGGTTGATGCCGCCAAATGACAAGGAAATATTTCTGACGGTATCGATAAATGCCTGCGGGCTCCGTGCGTCGACTTCTATGTCGATGGAGTTGATGTCGGCGAAGCGCTTGAACAGCAGGCTTTTACCTTCCATAACCGGTTTGCTGGCAAGCGGGCCGAGATCGCCCAGCCCCAAAATTGCACTGCCGTCGCTGATGACGGCTACCAGATTGCCCTTACCGGTATATTTATAGGCGTTCAGCGCGTCTCTGGCAATTTCCTTTACCGGTTCAGCAACGCCGGGGCTGTACGCCAACGCGAGATCAACCTGCGTTTCTGCCGCCGTCGTCAGTTCAACGCTAATTTTGCCCGGCGTGGGGTATTGATGGTAATCCAGCGCGGCGCGCTCGCTTTGTTCCGGCATTACTCGTACTCAAAATTATTGTTGCCGCAGCATAGCGCTTTACTGTTAGCGTCACAACAAATGCCGCCGCCGGCAAATCAGACAGCCGCGAAGAGCACCGCCGTGTGTACTCTGGCATTGGAGTCGATAGAGATTGAACTGGCGCTGCGGAAGGCTTACTTTGCCGTGCGTTTACCGAAACGTTTGTTGAAACGGTCGATGCGGCCGCCGGTGTCCAGCACTTTTTGCTTACCGGTGTAGAACGGATGGCAATTGGAACACACGTCGATGTGAATATCCTTGTGCAGCGTAGAGCGCGTCTTAATGACATTGCCACAACTGCAAGTGGCCGTTAAATCGCCGTATTGTGGATGAATATCTGTTTTCATATTGAACTTACCCTGGTTTTTGGGTACCGCCGCCCAGCACTGATGCTGGCACCGTACCGCATGGTATTCCCGACAGAGCGGGGCGCGCATCATAGCAAACAACAATTTTTTAGCAAGCAGTGGCCCGTTTCGCTGAACCCGAGTTGAATTTTATACCCGACACGGAGATTTACGGTAATCTGTTTCTATGCCATCTGACATTATCTGCTGCATCGCAGTTCCTACCCCGCTCAACCACTTGTTCGACTATCTGCCGCCAAAGGAGATGTCCACTGCGGATCTGCAACGGCTAAAACCCGGCCAGCGCCTGCGCGTGCCATTTGGCCCGCGCCATATGACGGGTCTGCTGTTGGAGATAAAACAACACACTGACGTACTCCCCGAGCGCCTCAAACACGCCGCCGAGCTGATCGATGACCAACCGCTGTTCGACGACGGCTTGCTGAAGCTAGTGCAATGGGTAGCCGACTATTACCACCACCCGCTGGGCGATGCACTGTTCGGCTTCTTACCCGCCTTGCTGCGCCGGGGCCGGGCCGCAACGCCCAGCAATGCCAAGCTGGTGTGGCGACTCAGCCGACATGGTTTGGGACTGGGTACCGGCGCCCTAAAACGCGCCCCCAAACAAGCCGCCCTGCTGGCTTTGTTGCAGGACTACAGCGAAGTCGATCGCGACATGCTGGCGGCCGCCGACATTAGCGCCGCTACTGTACGCCGCATGGAACAGAAGCAGCTTGTCGATCGCCACCAGCTAAACAAACCTTCGCCGGCCAACGTCGAGCGGGCTGCCCGGCAGCAAAAACTGCGGCTCAACCCCGAGCAGCACAATGCGCTACAGGCAATCAGCTCGGATTTAGGCCATTACAGCTGTAATTTACTCGACGGCGTGACCGGCAGCGGCAAAACCGAAGTCTATATGCAGTTGATCGACACCGTGCTGGCAAACGGCCAGCAGGCGCTGGTACTGGTGCCGGAAATCGGCCTGACACCACAGATGCAACAGCGTTTTACGGGCCGTTTCGGTGACTCGGTGCTCAGCCTGCACAGCGGCCTGAACGATACCGAGCGACTGGACAACTGGTTACAGGCGCGCGCCGGCACGGCGCAGGTCATTGTCGGCACGCGCTCGGCGGTGCTGACACCAATGCCGCGGCTGGGATTGATCGTGATCGATGAGGAACACGACGGTTCGTTTAAGCAGCAGGACGGCCTACGCTACTCAGCGCGCGACATCGCCATCAAGCGTGCCCAGTCTTGCGCCATCCCGATAGTGCTGGGCTCCGCGACGCCGTCGACCGAAAGCCTGAACAACGCAGCCCAGGGTAAATACCGTCACTTAACCTTGTCGCGCCGCGTTGGCGAGGCGGCAATGCCGCAGTTCGAGATCGTAGATACCAGCACGCAGAACCTGGACGAAGGCCTGTCGGAGCAATTGTTGCAGGCCGTCGACCGGCATTTACAGGCGGGCCAGCAGGTGCTGCTGTTTCTAAACCGGCGCGGCTTCGCACCGACCCTGCTGTGCAGCGAGTGCGGCTGGATTGCGCAATGCAATGCCTGCGACGCGCGCCTAACCTTGCACTCACACACGCGCCAGTTACGTTGTCATCATTGCGACGCCAAGGCCGCTTGGCCGAGCCGTTGTCCGCACTGCAAGAGCACGCATCTGCAAGCGCTGGGCATTGGCACGCAGCGCAGCGAAGCGGCTTTGAACATGCATTTTCCAGGCACGCCAGTTATTCGACTGGATCGCGATTCGACCCAGCGCAAGGGCGAGCTGCAAGCGAAATTGGCACAAATTGAACAAGGTGAGCCATCTATACTGCTGGGCACGCAAATGCTCGCCAAGGGCCACCACTTCCCCGCGATCACCTTGGTTGCGATTATCGACGCCGATGCGGCTTTATTCAGTGCCGATTTTCGCGGGCCGGAACGCATGGCGCAAACGCTGATCCAGGTTGCCGGTCGGGCCGGCCGCGCCAGCCACCGCGGTGAAGTGTTAATTCAGAGCCAGCTGCCACAACATCCCATGCTCACCACCTTGCTGAGCGATGGCTACGCCATTTTTGCGCAGCAGATTTTGACCCAGCGCCAGGATTGCGGCTTGCCGCCGTTCACGCGCATGGCAATGATTCAGGCCGAGCACAAAAATCTGAACAGCGCGCTGGATGCGCTGCAACAGCTTAAATCAGCCGCGCAGCCGTTACCTCGATCGCTACAATGCATCGGCCCCATGCCCGCCGCATTGCTGCGCAAGGCTAATCGTTACCGCGCGCAACTGTCATTATTCGGCACGAATATTAAACATCTGCACCAGGCACTGGCGAAAATTCGACACACCATGGACAGCAAACGCGCCGAGCGCGATTTACGCCTGAATATTGATGTCGACCCGGTGGATGCTTATTAAGCAATCTGTGATTTTGTACAAATCGAGGCGCACTCATTGGCAAGTCCGCGGCAAGTGCGCATAATGGCTGGCCGCATTAACGCCATTACTTTCTCTGCTCCCGGCAAGCCAATCGATTCGAATGAAGCAACGCATCACGCACCTTATTGACCAGGCCTTGCAGCAGCTCGTTGCGCAGGAAAAACTGCCACCCGCGGGCAATACGCAAATACGGGTTGACGCGGCGCGCGACAATGCGCACGGCGACTATGCCAGTAATATTGCGCTGAGCCTCGCCAAACAGGCGCGACGTAATCCTCGCGAACTGGCCGAATTAATATGCACGGCGCTGCAGCAAAGCCATGATATCGACAAGGTCGAGATTGCCGGCCCGGGGTTTATTAATTTCTTCGTTAGCGCGGGCAGCACCAACGCCGTGGTCAAGCAAGTGCTCGAACAGCAGCAAAGTTTCGGCCGCAGCGCGGTCGGTGCTGGCCAAAAAGTGCAGGTGGAGTTCGTATCCGCCAACCCGACTGGCCCGCTGCATGTCGGCCATGGCCGCGGCGCCGCTTACGGCGACGCCGTTGCCGCGCTGCTGGAGGCAACCGGTTGCACGGTAGAACGCGAATATTATGTCAATGACGCCGGCCGGCAAATGGATATATTGGCGACCAGTGTGTGGCTGCGCTATTTGCAACAGTGTGGCGAGCAGCTGACTTTCCCGGCCAATGGCTACCAGGGCGACTATGTGCGCGCCATCGCCGAACAGCTATTCGTCGAACACGGAGAGCTGCTGCGCGCCGGTGCGGACGACGTGCTTACCGCTGTGCCTGCCGACGCCACCCACGGAGGCGACCAGGAAAAACACATCGACGGCTTGATCGCCAGCGCCAAAACCCACTTGCAAGAACGCTATGAACAGCTATTCAACGCGGCTCTAAACGGCATTCTGGACGATATTCGAGCCGATTTGCAAGAATTTGGCGTGACCTATCACACCTGGTTTTCCGAACGCTCGCTGACCGACGAGCCCAGCCAGATCGACAAAGCGATTGCGCAACTGCAAGCCAACGGTGTCGTCGAGCCTGAAAACGGCGCGCTGTGGTTTCGCTCGACCCGCTTCGGCGACGATAAGGATCGCGTCGTGCTACGCGAAAACGGCGAATCTACCTATTTCGCTTCCGATATCGCTTACGTGTTAAATAAATACGAGCGTGGCTACGATAAAATCATCTACGTTTGGGGCGCGGACCATCACGGCTATATCGCGCGCGTCTATGCGGCGATTAAAGCCCTGGGGCTGGAGCCGGCAACGGTCAGCATAAAGTTGGTGCAATTTGTTCACTTGTACCGCGGCAAGCAGCAAATTCAAATGTCGACCCGTAGCGGCGAGTTTGTCACCCTGCGCGAATTGCGCGAAGAAGTCGGCACCGATGCCACGCGCTTCTTTTATTTGATGCGGCGCTGCGAACAAACCACCGATTTTGACCTCGACCTGGCCAAATCACAAAGCAAAGACAACCCGGTATACTACGTGCAGTACGCGCACGCGCGAGTCTGCAGCGTGTTCAAAAAACTCGACCAGGCCGGCCGCCAGTGGGATTCGGCGAATGGACTGAATCACCTCGGCAGCCTGATCGAAGAACACGAACAAAACCTGATGCGTAAACTGACCGCCTACCCCGAAATGCTTGCCAGGGCGGCGCAAAAGTACGAACCGCATCTGCTCACCACCTATTTGCGCGAATTGGCCGCCGACTTTCACACTTACTACAATGCGCACAAGATGCTTATCGACGATGCCAATCTGCGCGACGCGCGTCTGTGTCTGAGCGCCGCGGCACGCCAGGTGATCGCTAACGGCTTACAGTTACTTGGAGTCTCGGCCCCGGAGAGCATGTAAGCATGGCGCAGGATTTTGCCAAACGGCGTAGCAATAATGGGCGCCGGGCAAAAAAAGGGGGTAACTCGGGCCCGATATGGCTGGTCACCGGCCTGTTGTGCGGCTTCTTTCTGGCCTTTTTGCTGCAGCTGGCCGGCGTAAGCCTGGTGCCAAATAACGCCGACCGCGTGGCCGCCCCCGTAGCGGATTCAGAGCTGAACACCACGAATCAGGAACGAGGACAACCCGCAAAAAAACCGCGCTTCGAGTTTTATGCCCTGCTGCCGGAAGCGAAAGTGGAGGTGCAGGAAGAAGCGGAAGTTCCGGTTGCGGAGTCCTCTTCGAGTACGGCGCTGAAAAACACCGAACAAAGTAAGCCATTGGCAAGCACCCGACGAGACACGCCAGCCACCAACGCTACCCGGTATGTTTTACAGGCCGGATCGTTTAAAAGCCACAGCGATGCCGATCGACTGCGCGCCAGGTTATTGTTGATGGGACTTGAAGCCAGTATCGAAAAGGTCAGATTAAGCGGCACCGACAACCGCCACCGGGTGCATGTGGGTCCGTTTGTGGCGCGCGCGGAAATGCTTGATGCCCGCAAGCAGCTAACCAAGGCTCGGATAGACACGCTGCTGCTGGAACGCAAGATTCGCTAGTGTACCGTAACGAGTAAAGTGTACCTAGCAGAAGTCATCAAAGTCAGTGCACTAGGAGGCTGCTTGAAGCTGGCAACCGCAGTGGGATCATGAAAGTATGCACGCGCTCTTAATGCACATCTTTTCCGCACCCAACTGCAGTTTCCAGGTTGAAATTTGCCATCCGCGACCCATATTTTACAGTTAACGATTGTTTTTGCATTCGCGGCAACTAAATAGCGCCGCAACAGATTGACTAGAAGAGGCTCTATACGTGGAACAATATCGCGGTACCACCATTTTGTCTGTGCGCCGCAACGGCAAGGTCGTCATCGGCGGCGATGGTCAGGTCTCACAAGGCAATACCATTATGAAAGGCAATGCACGCAAAGTGCGGCGCCTGTATAACGATAAGGTGCTCGCCGGTTTCGCCGGTGGTACGGCAGACGCGTTCACCTTATTCGAGCTGTTTGAGGCACAACTGGAAAAACACCAGGGCAAACTCACCCGCGCCGCGGTCGAGCTGGCCAAGGCCTGGCGCACCGAACGCGCACTGCGCCGGCTGGAAGCATTGCTGGCCGTGGCCGACGCTGAAGCATCGTTGATTATTACCGGCAACGGCGACGTCATCGAACCCGAAGATTACCTGATCGCCATCGGGTCGGGCGGCCCGTTCGCCCAGTCGGCCGCCCGCGCGCTGCTCGATAATACCGAGTTGTCGGCCCGCGATATTGTCGACAAAGGCCTGCACATCGCCGCCGACATTTGTATTTACACCAACCACCACCGGACGATTGAAGAACTGGATTGCAACGCATGAGCACCATGACTCCACGCGAAATTGTTCACGAATTGGACAAGCACATCATCGGCCAGAACGAGGCCAAGCGCGCCGTCGCCATTGCGCTGCGTAACCGTTGGCGCCGCATGCAGCTCGGCGAACATCTGCGCGAAGAAATCACACCGAAGAATATTTTGATGATCGGTCCGACCGGTGTCGGCAAGACCGAAGTCGCCCGGCGGTTGGCCAAGCTGGCCAACGCGCCGTTTATTAAAGTCGAAGCGACTAAATTTACCGAGGTCGGTTATGTCGGCCGCGACGTGGAATCGATCATTCGCGACTTGGTCGACGGCGCGGTCAAGAAACTGCGCGAAGAGGAAGTCGGCAAAGTCGAAAATCGTGCCATGGACGCCGCCGAAGACCGCATCCTCAACACCGTACTGCCGCCAGCGCGCGACGGGGTAACCGAAGACAAGGAAACCGGCACCCGCCAGCTATTTCGCAAGAAGCTGCGTGAGGGCGAACTGGACGATAAGGAAATAGAAATCGAAGTACGCGCCACACCGGTGGGAGTTGAGATTATGGCGCCACCCGGCATGGAAGAGATGACCAGTCAACTGCAGGGCATGTTTTCCAATATGGGCGGCGACCGTAAGCGCACGCGCAAACTGACGGTCAAAGCCGCGCTCAAGGCACTGCGCGACGAGGAAGCCGCCAAACTGATCAACGAAGACGAATTGAAAGTACATGCGCTTGAAAGCGCCGAACAAAACGGCATCGTGTTCATCGACGAGCTCGACAAAGTCGCCAAACGCTCGGAGACCACCGGCGCCGACGTATCGCGCGAAGGCGTGCAGCGCGACCTGCTGCCGCTCATTGAAGGCAGCACGGTCAGCACTAAATACGGCATGCTGCGCACCGACCATATTTTATTTATCGCATCGGGCGCGTTTCATTTGGCCAAGCCATCTGACCTTATTCCGGAACTGCAGGGGCGGCTGCCCATTCGGGTCGAGCTGCAAGCGCTGACGCCGGAAGATTTTCAACGCATATTAACCGAACCCGACGCCTCGCTGACCGAGCAATACGAGGCCTTGCTTGGAACCGAGGGCCTTGAAGTGAAGTTTAGCGAAGACGGCATCCGCAAAATTGCCGAAATCGCCTGGGAAGTCAACGAGCGTACCGAAAACATCGGCGCCCGCCGCTTGCATACGGTATTGGAACGCTTGCTGGAAGAAGCTTCGTTTGCTGCGACCGATACGCACGAAGACACACTGCTGGTCGATGCCGCGTACGTTGAAAAACACGTCGGCGAATTGGCTCAAGACGACGATTTAAGCCGCTTTATCCTGTAGCGCTAATGACGACTCCGACACACATTCATCTGCACAAACACGCGCAGGAGTTGGAACTCGTGTATGCAGCCGGTGAATCGTATCGGCTGAAAAGCGAGTATCTGCGGGTCTATTCGCCCTCGGCCGAAGTACGCGGCCATGGCAAAGATCAAGAAGTGCTGCAAAGCGGTAAAAAATACGTGAATATCCAGGCGCTACACCCGGTAGGCAATTACGCGATTCAACTGGTGTTTACCGACGGCCACGACACCGGCATTTACTCCTGGGACTATCTGTACGAACTTTGCGTCCAACAGGAACGGAAGTGGACCGCCTACCTGAGGCGCCTGGCAGCGGCCAAGGCCAGCCGCGAACCGGTATCGGAGCCGATTATTTTCAAAGGCTAGGGCCTTTGCTTTATGGGTGACCTACTTTTTATGGATGGCATAAGGGCATGAACGATAAAACAAAGACCCACTTTGGCTACCGCGAGGTCGATGTCGAAGAAAAAGAGAGCCTGGTGGCCCACGTATTCGATTCGGTTGCCGGTAAATACGACATAATGAACGACTTGATGTCGGCCGGCATACACCGCATCTGGAAACGCTTCACCATTGAGGTCAGTGGTGTTCGCGCCGGACACCGCGTGTTGGACATTGCCGGTGGCACGGGGGATATGGCGCAGAAGTTTCACGCCATGGCCGGGGACGAGGGTCACGTGGTGCTGGCAGACATTAACGCCGCCATGCTGCGGGTGGGCCGCGATCGGCTCACCGACCGCGGTATTTGCAGTAACCTCGATTACGTGCAGGCCAACGCCGAATGCTTACCGTTTGCCGAAGACCATTTTAACTGCGTCACTATCGCCTTCGGTTTACGCAACGTGACCAACCAAGACGCGGCTTTGCGCTCAATGCTGGATGTACTGAAACCCGGCGGCAAGCTATTGATACTGGAATTCTCCAAACCGAAAAATGAACTGTTAAGCAAGGCCTACGACGCCTACTCGTTCGCCGTCTTGCCGCGACTGGGCAAACTGATCAGCAACGACAGCGACAGCTATCAATACCTGGCCGAATCGATTCGCAAACACCCGGATCAGGAAACCCTGCAAGATATGATGATAGAAGCCGGCTTCGCTAACTGCGAATACCACAATATGACCGGCGGTATTGTCGCTTTGCACATCGGCACAAAACCATAATGACAGACCCCGCACTGCAAACCGCCGCGCTCGGCAGCCTTGAATTTGTGATCAACAAAGCACTGCAGCTCGACCCCGGCACCAGCGCGCGGCTGGCTGCCATGCAAGGTCTGACGCTAAAAGTAGAATGCACCGCGCCCGCATTTACTGTGTACGTGCAGCCTGGAGAGCAAGGACTGCGCCTGAAAAGCTGGAACGACCTGGTGCCCGACAGCGGCATCAGCGGCACCTTGTCTGAATTTACTCGGCTATTGCAGGCGCAAGACAAAGCCTCGGCATTGGTGAACGGCGCTTTCCGGATCAGCGGCGACAGCGGCCCGCTGTTGCAATTACAGGAAATACTGGTGCAACTGGAGATCGATTGGGAACAACCCATAGCGCGATTGCTAGGCGATGTGGCCGGCCATCAGGTGGGCAAGTTTATCCGCGGCTCGCTGGCTTGGGGCAAACACGCGTCCGGCAGTTTGCAGCGCAACGTGGAAGAGTTTATCCACGAAGAGGCGCGCTTGCTGCCGCCACGGCTGGAACTGGAAAACTTCTATGCTGATGTTGGCGCCCTGCAATTGCGCGTTGATCGTCTTGCCGCGCGGGTGCGTAAAACGCGGCAAAATCTAACGCCCGAAGCCGAATAACGTGCGCGGGCTGCGGCGCTTAAGCAAAATAATTCGGGTAACGCTGCGCTACCGGCTCGATCTGCTGCTCAATACCAGCTCTCTGCCCTGGCATATCCGCACCCTGTTGCTACCGGCCCGGGCGTTCCCGGCCGGCACGCTCGGCCGCGGCCAACGCATCCGCCTGGCACTGGAAGAGCTGGGCCCGATCTTTATCAAGTTTGGGCAAATGCTGTCGACCCAACCCGACCTTGTTCCGGCCGACATCGCCGAACAACTCAGCGAGCTGCAAGACAATGTGGCGCCGTTTGATGAGGCGCTGGCGGCGGCGACTATCGAGGCGGCGCTAGAACAAAAAATAAGTACCGTGTTCGACAGCTTTGACAGTACCCCCATGGCTTCCGCCTCGGTTGCCCAGGTACACGCCGCGGTTTTACAGGATGGCAGCAACGTTGTGGTCAAGGTGCTGCGCCCGGGTATTGAGAAAGTGATTCAGCAGGATATTAAACTGCTGTTTTCGCTGGCGCGCCTGGTGCAGCGTTACGCCCCCGATGGCCGCCGCTTGCGGCCGCTGGAAGTGGTTAACGATTACCAGCACACCATCATGGATGAACTGGACCTGCAGCGCGAAGCGGCCAACGCCGCCCAGTTGAAACGCAACTTCGCCGACTCGGATATGTTGTACGTACCAGAGATCTATTGGGACTATACCCGTACTAACGTTTTCGTTATGGAGCGCATCTCCGGTATTGCCGTGACCGATGTTGCCGCGCTACGGGCCGGCAATACCAATATGGAAGTATTGGCGAAACGCGGGGTAGAGATATTTTTCACCCAGGTATTACGCGACAGTTTTTTTCATGCCGACATGCACCCCGGCAATATTTTCGTCGATATCCAGAACCCGGAAAAACCGCGCTATATCGCCGTAGATTGCGCGATTATCGGCAGCCTTTCAGACCACGATCAGTATTATTTAGCGCGTAACTTGCTGGCAATTTTTCAGCGCGACTATCGCCTGGTCGCACAACTGCATATCGAATGCGGCTGGGTGCCCGAGAGCACCCGGGTCAACGACTTCGAGGCGGCTATTCGCACAGTGTGCGAACCGGTGTTCCAAAAACCCATCGGCGAGCTTTCGTTTGGTCAATTACTGGTGCATTTATTCACTGTTGCACGCCGCTTCGATATGACCGTGCAACCGAGCCTGGTGCTGCTGCAAAAAACCCTGCTCAATATCGAAGGTCTCGGGCGTCAGCTGTACCCACAGCTCGACCTGTGGCAAACCGCGCAGCCGTTTCTGGAACGCTGGGTTGAGGAACGCTACGCCCCGGCCCAGGTCTTGCGACGCCTGCAACGGCAGGCGCCTTCGTGGCTGGAACAATTACCGCAAGTGCCCGATTTATTGCTAAAAAGCCTGCAGCAAAGTCAACATCTCGCCGAGCTGACCCAGCTGCAACAGCAGCAGCTGGCGCAAATGCGCAGTACCGAGAAAAAAGCCCAACGGCGGCGCTTGCTGGCCCTGGTTGCCCTGCTGGCCACTGCCGGGCTGGTGCTGCTCAACCCCGCGGCGGTGCAACTGGTGGCTGGTGACCTGACAAAGACTGGCCTGCTAATCGGCGGCTTTGCATTGGCGATCTTCCTGTTGGGGTAATGAATTTCCGGCTGTGCCATAATATAGCGCCATAAACTGATAGCACTAGATTATGCTTGATACCGCATTTTTAGATGACATTAAGTGGGATGCTGGCGGACTGGTGCCGGCCATCGCGCAAGACTATCAGAACCGGCGCGTTCTCATGGTCGCGTGGATGGATCGTACGGCGCTCACAGAGACTGTGCAAAGCGGGCAAGCGGTGTATTATTCACGTTCACGACAAAAACTCTGGCATAAAGGTGAACAGTCGGGGCACGTGCAGCACGTCAGGGAAATTCGTCTCGACTGCGATGCAGACGTTATTACCTTATTAGTTGAGCAAATCGGTGGTATCGCTTGTCATACTGGCAGGGAAAGTTGTTTTTATCGCAAGCTGGAAGACGGCCAGTGGCGCAGCGTAGAAC
Organism: uncultured Pseudomonadales bacterium; assembly: GCA_964544755.1. Taxonomy (GTDB): domain Bacteria; phylum Pseudomonadota; class Gammaproteobacteria; order Pseudomonadales; family JAUIET01; genus JBBKXJ01. Next base: position 58,777 of record CAZJDL010000001.1, read on the forward strand.
CGGTGTTGAAAGATCCAGCGCAAATTTATTCGAGCTAGCTGATCTGCAATGAACGATGTACTCCAACAGTTGACCGATATTATTCAGCAACGCATTGAAGCCGGTGATAGCGAAAGCTCGTACGTGGCCAAACTACACGCGGCGGGTTTGGACAAGATACTGCAAAAGGTCGGCGAAGAGGCAACTGAGACTATTATTGCCGCCAAAAACGCCGAGCAATTTTCCACTAACGATAAGCTTGTGCACGAAACCGCAGACCTGGTATTCCATACCCTGGTCATGCTCGCGGCACTGGGAGTCGATTTCAACGCGGTACTGAAGGAGCTTGAGCAGCGCTTTGGCACGTCGGGTATCAACGAGAAGCAAAGCCGTGGCAAGGCCAAGAATTAACATATCTGGAGGTTAACATGGGAATCGGTGGCATAAGCATTTGGCAACTATTGATCGTATTGGCCATTGTAGTGATGTTGTTTGGCACGAAAAGGCTGCGCAACCTGGGCAGCGATTTGGGCGAGGCGATAAAGGGTTTTCGTAAATCCATCGTCGACAAGGAAGGCGACGCCGACCCCTTCGAACAGAATAAAGACAACGTGATTGATGGCAAAGCCGAGGAGCTCAAGGAGAACGGCAAGTAGTTCTTGCGACCTTATTCTTCTAGCTAACGCCTGTGTTTGATATTGGTTTTGCCGAACTACTGCTGATTGCCGTCGTCAGCCTACTGGTCATTGGCCCGGAACAACTACCGGCCACTGTGCGCACCATCAGTCTGTGGCTAGGACGCATGCGGCGTAGCTTTAATGAGATCAAGGCCGACATTGAGCGCGAGATTGGCGCCGATGATATCAAGCGCCAACTGCACAACGAAACCATTCTCAAAGAACTGGAAAACACGCGCGCCGAATTAAGCGCTATTGCCAACGACACCGAACAAAGCGTCAAAAAAATCTTGCCAGCGGACGACTCAGATGACAAACCATGAGCGATGCGGCAGTGACTGAACCTGACCCGCAAGAACCATTAAGCGAAGACAAACCGCAGCCACTGGTCGAACACTTGATCGAACTGCGCGACCGCTTGCTGCGCTGCCTGGGCATTGTATTGGGCGTGTTCGTTGCATTGTTCTATTTTGCCAACGACATCTATGCGTTCGCGGCCGAACCGTTACGCAAATTTTTGCCGGAAGGCGCCACCATGATCGCTACCGAGGTGGCGTCGCCGTTTCTCACACCCTTTAAACTTACACTGGTGTTGGCGGCGTTTATCAGCGTGCCGTTTATCCTCTACCAGATGTGGGCGTTTATCGCGCCGGGCATGTATAAAAACGAAAAGCGCTTCGCCGTGCCGCTGCTGGCTTCCAGCGTCGTGCTCTTTTATGCCGGCATGGCGTTTGCTTACTATGTAGTGTTCCCGCTGGTATTCAAGTTTTTTACCAGTGTGGGCCCAGAATCGGTCACGGTGATGACCGACATCAATCGCTATCTGGATTTTATTCTCAAATTATTTTTCGCGTTTGGCATCGCCTTTGAAATTCCGATAGCGACCGTATTGCTTATTTGGTCGGGCATTACAACGCCCGAAGACCTTGCGAAAAAACGGCGCTACATTATCGTGGGTTGTTTCGTTATGGGTATGCTGCTGACGCCTCCCGATCTGATTTCGCAGGCACTGCTTGCCGTACCAATGTGGTTGCTGTTCGAACTCGGCATTGTGCTCGGGCGCTGGATCAAGCAACAAGAACCTGTGACGGACGACCAGGCTTAGGAGAAAAAAGTGAAATTCGGTTTAATTCCCGTCAACGTAGGCACCAAGTCGGCAGAACAAGTCGTCGGTCTGGCGCAGCTCGCCGAAGCGGCGGGTATGGAATCAGTGTGGACCTTCGAGCACGTGATGGTACCGCATGATTACAACTCCAAATATCCGTACCACAAGTCCGGCAAGATGGGCATAGAAGCAAGCACAAACTTTATTGACCCGCTGATCACGCTAGCGACAGTGGCGGCGCACACCAAAACGCTGCGCCTGGGCACCGGTGTGAATATACTGCCGCAGTGCAATCCCCTGCTATTGGCCAAGCAAGCCGCAAGCCTCGACCTGATGTCCAACGGTCGCTTCATGTTGGGCGTCGGCATAGGTTGGCTGCGCGAAGAGTATGAGGCCATGGGGGTGCCGTTTGAACGCCGTGGCGCTCGTTTTGACGACTATGTACAAGCCCTCAAAAAAGTCTGGTCAGGCGAACAGGTAGAACACGAAAGCGATTTTCTGCACTGGCATGGCTTTCATAGCTTCCCCACACCGGCACAAACACCACATTTACCCATTATTATCGGCGGCGCGGCCGGCAAGGTTTTCGAGCGCGTGGTGCTGCACGGCGACGGCTGGTACGCGCCGGTCGATAAGGCCGAGAGTCTGGCGCCGCACCTGCAAAAACTGCAAGCGGCATGCGACGCACACGGGCGCGACTACAATAGCATTGAAATATCGGCGATGTTTAACCCCCAAGACGGCCTGGACGGCGTACGAAGATACCAGGATCTCGGTGTTGCCCGGCTGACTGTACCTTTGCAATCGCTGGGCGAAGATCCTATTAAAGGTATTAGCGAGTTGGGAGAACAATTTATCGCGAAACTGTAGACGATGAGAAACTTTAGCGAATGAGCAACCCCTTATTAAGCAACAACGAACTGCCACCCTTTGCCGCCATCAAACCCGAGCATATTGAACCGGCGATGACGCAGCTTATAGAAGACAGCCTTGCCGCAGTCGATAACCTGCTACAGCATCAGCCAGCGCCCGACTGGGCGTCGTTGCTGCAGCCGCTGGAAAACCTCGACGATAGAATGCAGCAAGCCTGGTCACCGGTCGGTCATTTGAACGGCGTCGCGCAGAACGATGTCCTGCGCGAGGCTTACGACAATTGCCTGCCTAAACTGTCGGAATACCATACCCGGCTGGGGCAGAACAAGGCGCTGTTTAGCGCCTACAAAACGCTAAAAGAGAGCGCACAATTCGCACGCTTGAACACGGCGCAACAAAAAGTCATCGACAACGCCTTGCGAGACTTTCGCCTCAGCGGTATCGACCTTCCGGTGAACCAGCAACAGCGTTTTGCCAATATCAGAAAGCGTTTGGCCGAACTGGCCAGCGACTTTTCAAACAATGTATTAGACGCCACGCAAGCCTGGAACAAGCTGGTCAGCGACGAAGCCGAGTTGGCGGGCGTACCCGAGACCGCATTAAACGCCGCCGGCGTTGCTGCCAAAAACCGGGGCGCGACGGGCTTTTTATTAACGCTGGACGCCCCTTGCTACCTGGCAGTCGTAACTTACGCCGACGACCCGGCTGTGCGCGAAGAGATCTACCGCGCTTACACTTCGCGCGCTTCCGAATTGGGTCCGAACGCCGGCAAGTATGACAATAGGGCGAACATGGTCGACATCCTCGGCTTGCGCAAAGAAATGGCGCGGCTATTGGGCTTTGCAAACTACGCCGACTACTCCCTCGCGACAAAAATGGCGCCATCTGCCGCGACCGTATTGGGTTTTCTACGGGAGCTGGCGGAAAAATCGCGTCCAAATGCGCAACAGGAGTTGGCAGAACTGCAACATTTCGCCAGGCAACAACACGGCGCGGCCGACCTGGCAGCCTGGGATATCGCTTACTATTCGGAAAAGCTGCGGCAACACAAGTACGCCGTTAGTCAGGAGCAGCTGCGCCCCTACTTTCCTGCCGCCAAGGTGCTTGAGGGCTTGTTCGCGGTGACCTCGCGTTTGTTCGATGTCAGCATCAAAGCTGCCGATGCGATTGAGACCTGGCACCCTGACGCGCAGGTTTTCAACATTTACCGCAACGAGCAACTGATCGCGCGCTTTTATATAGATTTATACGCCCGTGAACACAAGCGCGGTGGCGCCTGGATGGACGAGTGCCGCGTACGCAGGAAACGTGACGATAACAGCATACAGCTGCCAGTGGCTTACCTCACCTGTAATTTCATGGCGCCTGCCGGCAGCAAACCCTCCTTGCTGACTTTCAACGAAGTAACTACCGTGTTTCACGAATTTGGCCACGGCTTGCACCATATGCTGACCGAGATCGATTGTGCAGGCGTGTCTGGCATTAACGGCGTGGCATGGGACGCGGTGGAACTGCCCAGTCAGTTTCTGGAAAACTGGTGCTGGCAAAAGACCGTTATACCGCTGATCTCCTCTCACTATGAGACCGGCGAAGCGCTGCCCGAAAGCCTGCTAGACAAGCTGCTGGCGGCAAAGAATTTTCAGTCAGGCATGCAAATGCTCAGGCAAATTGAATTTGCGATGTTCGATTTCGAAATGCACCAGTCCGAGGATATCTGCAACGCCGATGATGTTCAGGCGCTGCTCAACGATGTTCGTCAGCGCGTTGCCGTACTGCAACCACCGCCAGAAAATCGTTTTCAACTTAGCTTTTCGCATATCTTTGCCGGCGGCTACGCGGCCGGATACTACAGTTATAAATGGGCCGAAGTCCTCGCCGCCGACGCTTTCGCCGTGTTCGAAGAAAACGGCATTTTTGACCCCGCCACGGGTCGCGATTTTCTGACCAAGATATTGGCCAAAGGCGGCTCGATCGACGCGCTGGAACTGTTCAAAAGTTTTCGGGGCCGTGAGCCGCGGGTAGACGCGTTGTTACGGCATGCGGGTATCGGCTAGGCGCTGAACCGCTAATGCCTTCTGCGCGGAAATCATTTGACTCCTATTATTGAAGGTAATGCACTAGCGTCTTGAACCTAGAAACCGCAGTGATCAGCGCTTGATCGCTTCGCGCGTTTTCTGTTTTTGCCTTTCGCTTTTGCGCAACAGAACATACACGGCGCCAACGCCGCCATGCTGTTTCTGCGCGCTGTGAAAAGCCAGCACATCAGGCAATTGCTTTAACCAATGGTTGACACAGCTTTTGATCATGGCCGACCGCGGCTGACTGCGCGCGCCCTTGCCGTGCACGATCAGTGCGGTACGTGCATCGTAGCGCATGCTGTCCCGGATAAAATCGAATAGCGCCACGCGAGCCTGCGCCACGGTATGTTTATGCAAGTCCAGTCGCGCGTCAATTGAGTAGCGCCCAAGCCGCAGCTTGCGCAGCACGCCATGCTGAATACCCGGCTTGTTAAATTCCAGAATATCATCGGGTGCAATTTGCGGAACAAAATCTTCACCGAGAAAATTATCGTCTTGCGTGTTTTCCTGCTGCGCGGCGAGCCGGCGTGCCTGTTGCGCCACAGAAGGCGCGCGCCGCTCCCCTTTCAACTCGGCGCGAGTCTGTATCAGTGGCGTAACACCCTGCATCTCTTCGCGAAAGATATCGTCGTCTTGCATGCTGCGCCAACCTAAACTTCCAACAGAAATGTGACCGGCCCATCGTTAGTCAACTGTACCTGCATATTCGCGCCGAATTCGCCGGTGGACAACGCACTGCATTTGCCGCGAGCATAGTCAACGACGTAGTCGTAGAGCGCACGCGCCAGCGCCGGCGCTGCGGCGCTGGAGAAGCTGGGACGCAAACCTTTGCGGGTATCGGCAGACAAGGTGAATTGGGGAACAACAAGAACCCCGCCTTGAATATCACTGACACTGCGGTTCATTTTACCGGCGCTGTCGGCAAACACACGATAAGCCAATACTTTATCGACCAGCTTGCGTGCCGCTTCTTTATTGTCGTTTTTATCGATACCAAGCAATACCAGCAAGCCTTGATCGATGGCGCCTGTTATCTCGCCGTTAACACTGACGCTGGCCTGGCTGACGCGCTGCAATAACGCGCGCATACGAGTGACTCCAAATAACTATACGTTGAAATCTTCGGCGAAGCGTTTCGCCATATCACGTGTGGCGCGTATCAGGGCATCAACATTGCCAGGTTCATTGGCGCTGTGACCGGCATCGCGCACGATATACAGTGCTGCATCATGCCAAACTTTTTGCAGCGCATGGGCGTTGTCTAACGGGCACACCATGTCGTAGCGGCCGTGTACGATAATGCCGGGGATGCCTTTCAGCTTGCCGGCCTGACGCAAAATCTGGTCTTTGTCGATGAATGCTTCATTGACAAAATAATGCGCCTCAATTCTGGCCAATGCCAGCGCGACGTGCGGTTCGGAAAAATGCTCCACCATATTGGCGTTGGGCCGCAGCGTTGCGCAGCGCGCTTCCCACAAAGACCACGCTTTGGCAGCGCCCATGCGCGCCAACTCGTTATTGCCCGTTAGGCGGCTGTAGTAGGCTTGCACCAAATCGCCACGCTCGGCCGCTGGTATCGGCGCCAGAAAGTCTTCCCAGTAATCGGGAAAAATCAAACTTGCGCCCTGCTGATAGAACCACTCAATATCTTGCCGACGGCACAGAAAAATACCACGTAAAATTAACCCGAGTACGCGCTCGGCATTTTGCTCGGCATACAGCAAACTCAGCGTCGAACCCCACGAGCCACCAAACACTACCCAACGCTCAACGTTCAGTTCTTTGCGAATATGTTCAATATCATTCAACAACGTCTGCGTGTCGTTGTTCATTAACTCGGCATGCGGAGTAGACTGCCCGGCGCCGCGCTGGTCAAACAGAATAATGCGAAACTTCTCGGGGTCGAAGAAACAACGACTGGAGGGCGATGTACCTCCGCCGGGGCCGCCGTGGACAAACAACACGGGAATACCCTGCGGATTACCCGACTCCTCCACATACAACTCATGCGGCGGCGACACTTTCATACGCTGCGTTCGGTACGGCTTGATATCAGGGTATAAAACAAACATGCCAGAGTCCGTGAGTTTTAACGTTCGTTACAATACGTTAAAAAGCCGGTTTTTGCTATTGATGGCACGTACGCCTGCATTAAAAATACGCCGGATAAATATCGGAGCCAACGCTCGGGCTCCCACCGCTGCATTTCAGGAAGGAGGGATAATGACTTCCACCCTGCGGTTTTTTATCCGGCCTTCCTTGCTGTTATTGTCGGCGATGGGGTAATACTGACCGAGGCCAATGGCGCCAATTTTATCTTCGGCGGCGCCAAGCTCGATCAACTGACGTTTTACATTTTCCGCGCGGAGTTGCGAAATACTGCGATTAACGGCTGCGTTGCCGCTGTTGTCGGTATAACCTTCAATCAGAATATTCCGGTCGGGATATTGCTGCAGAATTCCGGCAATGCGTTTAATCGCTTTTTTGCCACTGGCATTGAGTTCTGCCGTATTAAACTCGAATAGAACATCGCCGATGGTCAGTACTTGACCGCGGCCATCCTTTGACTGTTGCAAACCCTCTTGCGTGGCATCTGAATTCTGCGCTTTTAGTGACGCGGGTACTACCTGTTGTTGCTGCATTTCTTTGGTCGCCTGGCTAAGCCTTGCGTGCGCCTCGGCGATCTTTTGCTTTTCCAGCGCAACAGTCGATAGCCTGAGCGATAACTGCGCGTAGCCGTCCACCAGCTCGGTTTTCACCTTTCTATTGTGCAGTTGTTCGGCCTTGATCAAGGCCTTCTCCGCCTCGGCCAGCGCTTCGGCGCCGCTCTTTGACAACTCCTTTTTATCTCGCAGCTCGTGATAAGCCTGCCGCGCTTGCTCCAGGTTCGGGTTCGTCTCGGGCTCGTCCAGACCCGTCTCGATAGCGGCACAGCCTGCCAATAAGAACAGTGCTAGTAGCGGCACGCTTGGTTTGAATGGCATCACTCGAGTCCCCCCTGATTTTGTTCAAAGTATAACCTAATAGTCACAAATTTTGTGCATCTTTGCAATTCGTCTGATGTTTGCCCCTTATTTGGCTACCAACAGATAAGGGAAGCATTTGCGCTTTTCGCTCAAGGTTAAGCGTCTGATCCTATTAATATTTCGCTCGGGAATCTTCTCTGGTGCAGGGTAATTCTGCAGCACTTTTTCAATACTCGCCTCGCGAAGAATATGCAATATCGGGTACGGCGAGCAATTGGTGAGATTCTCGGCCGCATCAGCTCTGGTGCCCGCAAAACGATAATGTGGATGAAAACTGGCGATCTGATAGTAGCCTTGCCAGCCAAACTGTTGCAGCAATGCGTCGGCCGGGTCGATAAACTGATTGTATTCCTCAAAGTCGGCCAGCATATGCGGAATAATCAGCAGCGTGGTTTCAATCTTGTCTGCCACTGTTGCATCTAGCAGCCGCAATTCTGCCTGCAAGTCAGCCAGCAGTTGCCGTTCGGTGCGGGCCATACTGACGCGCATTCTAACCTGCTGGCGTCGTTGTGGCTTGACGGCGAACGGGCATAGATTTAAACCTATGACTACCTGATCCAACCACCGCTGTACGGCTTGCTCTATCGTTGACATTTAAGGTTTAGGGTTGAATATTTTATAATCATGTTGATTGCGCGCTCGATTCTATAATAGCGCTTTTTACAGACTTCCCGCGCCAGTTGCTATACCATTGCCAGAATTGACCTAAGGGGTGGCTCAGCCTGAGATACCGGCGGCATTGCTGCGGTGAACCCTCGAACCTGATCCGGATAATACCGGCGTAGGAATAGGCGACACCATACTTATCTCCGCGCCGTACACCGGGTCTCTTTTGTTGTTGACGAGAGAGAACCATGCTCAAAAAATCTTTCCGGCCACGTGCTGTTTACATTACTCTGCTGTGTGCCACCGGCCTGCCTGCCACGCAGAGTATTGCGTACAATGCAGACGAAATTCCCGAGATCATTGTCACCACCGACTTTCGCCCTAGCGAATTGCAAAGCCTGCCCGCCAGTCTAACCGTGCTGTCGGCAGAAAGCATTCAAGCACGCGCCGCGCAGCATCTGGAAGATATTATCAACCTCGCGCCCAACGTTAACTTCTCCGCCGGGTCATCGCGGGCGCGTTATTTTCAAATTCGCGGCATCGGCGAGCGCAGTCAATTCCAGGAGCCTGTCAACCCGTCGGTGGGTTTTATCATCGATGATATCGACTTCAGCGGCATTGGCAGCGGCGCGACTTTATTCGACGTTGAACAGGTCGAGGTTTTGCGCGGCCCGCAAGGCACGCGCTACGGCGCCAACGCGCTGGCCGGCTTAATCAACATTAAAACGAAGGCGCCCGGCGATACTCTCGAGTCACGCATGGAAGCTTCACTGGCAGACTACGCCACGAGCAGCCTGGGGCTGGCCGCTGGCGGCCCACTGGTGGAAGGCAGCTTACTCGGCCGCCTTGCGGTTCAGCAATACCGCTCGGATGGCTTTACAGACAACACCTTCCTCGACCGTGACGATGTCAACGAGCGCGATGAACTCACCGTGCGCGGTCGCCTGCGCTGGCTGGCGAGCGACGATCTTAGCGTCGACGTTAGCGCCATGCATATCGATATCGACAACGGCTACGACGGGTTTTCACTCGACAATAACCGCGAAACCCGCTCCGACGAACCGGGACGCGACCAGCAAACAACTAACGCGCTGTCCATCAAAGCGGACTGGGAGATCAGTGATGCGCTGCAACTGGTGAGCAGTGTTTCCTACGCCAATTCCGACCTGCTATACGGCTACGACGAAGACTGGACTTATACCGGCTTCCACCCCGACGGCTATGCCTCTACCGACAACTACGAACGTGAGCGCACGACCTACAGCGCCGAGCTGCGCTTGCTGTCGGGCGACGCCGGCAAGTTGTTCGCCGGCAGTACCGATTGGGTTATCGGCATTTACCACCTCGCGAAAAGAGAAAGTCTGGATCGCCAACAAACCTTTAACGCGCCATTCAGCAGCGACTACGATACCGACAACACGGCTATTTACGGGCAACTGCAAAGCGCGTTGAGCGATCGCCTGACCCTGACCAGCGGCCTGCGGCTGGAACGATGGGAAGCCGACTATAAGGATTCCTCAGCCTTACCGCCCAATAGCCCCAATGAATCACTGTACGGCGGCAAGCTCGGGCTCGATTACCAACTTGGCGATTCTCAGCTACTCTACGCTAGCATCTCACGCGGCTACAAAGCGGGCGGCATCAACAACGATGGCCAGCTGATTGGCACCCAGGCAAAACTGGATTTTGACACCGAATTGCTGTGGAATATTGAAACCGGCGTGAAGTCCACCTGGTTAGGCAAGCGCCTGCAGAGTCGCGTGTCGGCTTTTTATAGCAAGCGCAAAGACCAACAAGTGAAAAGCTCGTTCGTTATTCCGCGCGATGTCAACGACCCCAATAGCGTGCCGCAGTTTATCGCTTTTATCGCCAACGCCGCCCGCGGTGAAAACTATGGGCTGGAAGCAGAGCTGAATTGGCAAGTGGGCGCCGAATTACAATGGTTTGCCAACCTCGGTTTGCTGCGCGCCACCTTCGACGAATATCTCGCGCCGGCGACCCAGGCAGACCCGGACGGCCTGGACCTGAGCGGCAGAGACCAGGCGCACGCGCCGCGGTACCAATTCGCACTCGGCGGTCAATACGATTTCGCTAGTGGCTGGCATGTACGCATGGAAGTGGAAGGCAAAGACGAGTTTTATTTCTCCGACCGGCACAACGCGCAGTCGGACGCGTACCAGTTGGTACACTTACGTCTGGGCTATAGCGCCGCCGCATGGAGCGTGGCATTGTGGACTCGCAACCTGTTCGATAAGGACTATGACGTACGCGGTTTCGGTAGTTTCGGCAACGACCCGCGCAACGGCTACGCGGTTGGCACCTACACCCAGCTGGGTGAGCCGCGCGTTGTGGGTATCACCGCGAATTGGGACTTGTGAATCAAGCAGCGTTATTCTGTTAAATACCCAGGAGATAACCTATGCAGTTGTCCGTAGAAATCAGCCTATACCCTTTAAAAGACGAATACGTTCCCGCCATCGTCGAGTTTATTGCGCGCCTGAAGCAACGCGCTGGCCTGCGCGTTATTGGCAACACCATGAGCACGCAAATTTTTGGTGAATATGATCTGGTGATGGATGTTTTGCGCGAAGAAATGCGACTTTCATTGGCTCAGCACGGTCGCGCCATATTTGTGTGCAAGTTTGTCGATGGTGATTTAAGCCCTGCTTGATGAATCTCGACGCCTTAAGCAGCAACACTCTTGCTGCCTGGCAAGCCATGCCGGGCTGGGAAGTCGGCGCGGTGCTGCTGGCGATCGCCTACGTGCTGCTGGCAGTGAAAGAGCGCATCGAATGCTGGTATGCGGCTTTCGTCAGCTCGGCGATATTCCTTGTCTTATTCTGGAACGTCAGCTTGCTGATGGAATCGGCGCTGCAAATATACTACATGGGCATGGCGCTATACGGTTGGAACCAGTGGCGCCGGCATGCCAACAGCGAGGAAGACCTACGCATTCATACCTGGCCGCTTATCCAGCACCTTCAGTGGTTTGCCACAATCGCGCTGGTAACGCTGGTCTCGGGTTACCTGCTGTCTAACAATACTACGGCGGCGCGGCCTTATCTCGACTCCTTCACCACGTGGGCCAGCGTTTTTACCACCTGGCTCGTCGCCCACAAAGTGTTGGAAAATTGGCTGTATTGGATAGTAATCGATGCGCTATCGATCTTTTTATATGTTGACCGCGGCCTCTACCTGACGGCAGTGCTGTTTGTTGTGTATGTGGTTATCGCCGTGTTGGGCTTCGCGCAGTGGCAGCAACGTTACCGCGCCCAAGCTGTGCCATGCGCAACGACCGCCTAACGGCCGCACTGGCCGATTGGCGCGCCTGGAGCGCCTCACCGCCTGCCGTAATCGGCGAACTAAAAGGCGGCCTAACCAACCAAAGCTATCTGCTCCAAGCCGACGACGCGCACATGGTGCTGCGCCTGAACGCGGATAACACGGGCGAGCTTGGTCTAGATCGTGCGCTGGAGCAGCAAGTTTTGCATCGTGCGAGCTTAGCGGGGGTCGCGCCTGCGTTGGTTTACAGCAATCCGCAAGGCGGTGTTCTGATCACAGAGTACCACGCTGGCCAGCGCTGGAAGATCGCGCATAATCACGACGCAAACAAGCTACGCCAATTCGCACGACTATTAAAAACCGTGCACCAGCTGGCGCCAGTCGATGGCGCGCTGGATCTACGCCAGCGTGCCGAGCATTACTGGTTAACCCTCAATAAGGCCGGCCCAGCCAACGCCTCTCTGGTTCACGCACTGCGCGTGCTGGCGCCGCGGCTGCAGGAATTTTTCACGCGCGCCAGCGCCGCTTGCACGCAACTGTGTGTGTGCCACAACGACTTGCTTGCAGCAAACCTGCTGCTCACGACTAACGATCATCTGCTGGCGCTGGACTGGGAGTACGCCGCCATGGGTGACCCCTACTTCGACTTGGCGGTTGTTATCGAAGGCCAACAGTTCAGCGATGCCGCTGCGCAAGCGCTGCTACAATACTACGCCAACACGCCCCTGAATGCAGGCTTACAACGGCTAGCGCCGCTACGTGTGATCTATTGTTATGTGGACGTGATGTGGAGTCTATTGCAAGGCCACACGCTGAATCGTGCTATTGTTGAGCGCAAATTCGAGCGCTTACGGTATCTTCTATCCGCTTAGCACTTTTAGGCGATAGGGAATAGAAGCGCGCATCCAGACGAGCCTACGCTATGCAAATTCAGTGGTACCCAGGCCATATGCACAAGGCCAAGAAACAGATCGCAGCCACTTTGCCGAAGGTAGATCTAATCATTGAAATTCTCGACGCGCGCATACCATTCAGCAGCGAAAACCCCATGCTCACCAGCCTGCGCGCAGACAAACCGTGCATCAAGGTGCTTAACAAAAGCGACCTTGCCGACCCGGCGGTCACGCGACGCTGGCAAATTTATCTGGAACAAGAAAGCGGCGTAAAAGCGCTGGCGCTGAGCAGCGCCGAACCCGAAAAAATGCGGCGCTTGCCGAACCTGTGCAACAAGATGGTAGCGGCAAAACGCACCAGTGTGAAAGACATACAGGTAATGATTATGGGCATTCCAAACGTGGGCAAGTCTACACTGATCAATACACTGGCCGGTAAAACGATAGCTCAAACCGGCAACGAGCCCGCCGTCACCAAAACACAGCAACGCATTGCGCTGCCAAACGGCATTACATTACACGATACTCCCGGCCTGCTGTGGCCGAACCTGGAAAACAAAAACAGCGGCTATCGGCTGGCAGCGATTGGCTCAATCAGAGATACCGCACTGGATCATGCCGACGTGGCGTTCAGCGCCGCGGCTTACCTGCTACAGGCTTACCCGGAAAAACTGCGCACACGCTACACCCTCGACAAGTTGCCGCAGACAGAACTGGAGTTGCTGGAAATCGTTGGCAGTAAACGCGGTTGTCTGCGCGCCGGCGGGCAGGTAGACCTGGACAAGGTCAGCAAACTGCTGCTAAACGAATTACGCGGCGGCGCGCTGGGGCGGGTCAGCATGGAAACGCCGGAAATGATGGAGCGAGAGCTCGTGGAGCTGGCGTTGATTCGCAAGAGAAAGGCGGATGCAAAGAAAAAAAAGAAGAAGAGGAGGAACGCGAGTTAACATGGTGAATCACGTCCAAGGGCACGACCGGTGTACGCCGCCCCAATGATGCCTTGCGCTCACCGGGCTAAGGGACAGTAGTAACAGACCGGCCCGGCAGCTCCTCGATTAATCCAGCGGCATCGCTTCTGCATTTTTCAAGCGCAATATGCCACGCACCATGCGATATAAAACCCACAAGCCAACGACGGCCGCGAGAAAAAACGCCACGGGAATACCGATCACGGTGAGCATCAACAATCCAGAGACCAGCAGCCACAGCAATGCAAACCAGAATGTCCGAATTTGCCAACGAAAATGCGACTCCAGATACGTGCCTCGAGTAGCGCTGCGCTCGACGTAGTTAAGAATCACCGCGATGATAGAAGGCCAGCCGCTCAAAAAAGCCGTCACCACGAAGGCCGTTGTCAGCACACCCGTAACGGCACTAAACAAATGCAAACCATACATAACGTAGGTGAGCGTGACTAGGTTTGAACTTGGCGTGTGATTCATAGTGATACAAAAAGCAGGTAGCTTCCCTCCATATCCAGTGCTCCTTAAAAATGAGCGCGACACCTTTGCCCGTCACGCCAGCGGTATTCACGATATTGACCAACGCTTTTGCCTCAGCGTTTAAACGTTACCTTGTGATAACAAAGCATCAGAAACACCAACCCTGCAGTCGATGTATATTGAGATTGAGTTCACGCTGTCACGCCTGTGTACACGTCGCTCCAATTCCAATTTTTAGTTCATCGGTGTAACCAACGCCAGCTTCCACGCGAACAAACTCAAATAAGCGGCAGCAAGAAACGGAGCGAAGAGCTCCGCAATTTGCTGCCGCTTACACGCTTGCCATACGTGATGCCTGTTAGTCTTCCTCACCGCCAATGTAGCGATAGACTACCGCACCGATGACAGCGCCAGCGATCGGCGCCACCCAGAACAGCCACAGTTGTGCCGTTGCCCAATCGCCAACGAACAAGGCCACGCCCGTGCTGCGCGCGGGGTTCACCGATGTGTTGGTTACCGGAATGCTGATCAAGTGAATCAAGGTAAGGCAAAGACCGATAGCAACTGGCGCCAGGCCGGGAGGTGCGCGTTTATCCGTTGCGCCGAGAATGACGATCAGAAACATCATGGTCATAACGACCTCGGTGATCAGCGCCGCGACTAACGAATAGCCCCCCGGTGAATGCTCTCCGTAGCCATTGGAGGCGAAGCCGGCCGAGACATCGAAGTCAGCAGCGCCGCTAGCGATGAGGAACAGCACCCCTCCCGCCACCAAACCACCAAGCACCTGGGCGATGATGTACGGCAGCAATTGGCTGGTCTCGAAGCGCCCCCCGGCCCACAACCCGATAGAAACTGCCGGGTTCAAATGGCAACCGGAGATATGGCCAATCGCGAAAGCCATGGTCAGTACCGTTAACCCGAAGGCCAGCGAGACGCCGAGCAAGCCGATGCCAACATCAGGAAACGCAGCCGCTAACACCGCACTCCCACACCCGCCAAGAACCAGCCAAAATGTTCCGAATAATTCTGCAACATACTTTTTCATGGTTTTCTCCTTTACGTTGTTGTTTGTGATCTCTTGTATCTTCCTTATTTAGTTTTATCTCCCCCAAGGCCTGCCAGTGTATAAGCAGATTACGCAGTGGGGAAGGAGTTGGCGCCAAACGTGGTGTTTTTTTAATCGAAAGCAAAAAAAAAACACTAGTTTTTACAATTCGGAACTCTGGACCGTAGCGTGCAAACGCTCAACCAGCCACCGCCCCGCAACACTGCCAGACTCAGTGAGCACTCCACCAGCTGCCCGCTATCACATCCCTCAGTTTCGCTACAGCCTAACCCGAGTATCACTTGTTATCGTCAAAAGATTAAGGTGTAATCGATGCGCCGGCGCACGAAGGTTCTACTATTCACGCCACGCTGGAAGTCTGGACTTACCGCTTCCCGCTCGCTGGAACAGACGCAAAACGGATGGCGCGCAAACTGGCCGTTATCCCACCGCCGCTGGAGCAAGCACGGGGCAACCTCACCGGCAATGCGCGCGATTTATGGTTGCCGGTAGCACTAAGCTTTCACCCGCAAAGTAAAGATCTGCAATGGTCAGGAGATAACGCGGGCGCCGAACTATGAACGTTTTGTATAAGCTTGGTCCAACCGATGAAACCGGCCCGAGCACTTTCCAATTACCGCAACTGAGCCAATTACCGCAACTGAGGGAGTCCGTTATGAACATCACAGCACTACTAGAGCAACTACTACAGTCCGGCCGGCGACTCGCAAGCAAGGGCCAGACCATCGCCGAAGACAAGCTTAACGTGCCGCAGCAGGGAGAAAGCCGCGACGCCATGCTGTCAGGGCTAGGCAAAGGTGCGCTGGCGGGCGGCGTGTTGGCGCTGCTGCTGGGAACCAAATCGGGCCGTAAAGTGGGCGGCAACCTGGCTAAAGTTGGCGGGCTAGCGGCGCTCGGCGGCGTGGCCTACACTGCGTATAAAAATTGGCAGGCCAACCAGCCGGATGCACCGGTCGAACCGGGCACACCGGTCGGTCAGCTCACCGGCCCGGCAGCGGACCAGCGCAGCCTGCAGCTACTGAAAGCGATGATTGCCGCGGCCAAGGCCGACGGCCATATCGACGACGCCGAGCGGGCAAAAATTCACCAGCAGGTACAGCAGCTTGGTCTAGACGACGGCGCGGTGGCGCTGCTCAATGCCGAACTGGATAAGCCGCTCGACGCTAAAGACATTGCCGCCGGTGCAGACTCGGCGGAAGCGGCGGCAGAGATTTATCTGGCTTCGCTGCTGGTCATCGAGGTTGATAACAGCATGGAACGCGCCTACCTTAATGCGCTTGCGCAAGAGCTACAGCTGGCAGACGAACTGACGCAGCAGATGGAGGCCGAAATCGCGTAGTGGAGCCTTACGTCTGGCCAGTATTTTTTCGCCTGTGCAAATCAAGGGTGCGGCTGGCAGGGTGTCTTGCGGGTAGAAGGTTCACCCACAAGCGAGACGCATCAGAGGTATGGGGATTTATGCTCAAAATGCAAGCACACACGTATTTATAGCAACTGGCGGCAGCCTCAATCGCAATAAGCGATTGCCGGCATCATGTTGTTTGTAGTAAATTAGGCAGAAATGAGTGGTTAATGCTGCTTATACTCCCGGCTTGATCGCTCTCAACTGGCACAGCGGCAACTTAAACACGTGTTTCCGCAATAGGCCGCTACACGAGCATAAAAGTCCTATGAACAGAACCAATAGCAGCAGCATTACTAACAGCGGCGCGCGCGAACTCATCCAGCGTATGGGCGAAGCCGCGGAGAACTTCCTGGCTTCTCTCTCCACCGACCAGCGTGCGCAGACCCTGCTCGACTTTGCGGATGAAGTCGAACGGACCACATGGTACTACACACCTACTCAGCGCCCCGGCCTCCCCTTCACCGAAATGGATCGCGCCCAGCAGCGTGCGGCCCAGCAACTGGTCATGACGGGCCTCAGCCGCGAAGGCTATTTTGTGGCTTCGACCATCATGGGACTGGAGACTACGCTCGATGCCAAAGAGGGCTTTGTCACCGATCTCTGGTGGCGCGATTCACGGCTCTATCATCTGAGCATCTTCGGCACACCCAATGAGAAAAAGCCGTGGGGCTGGCGCTTCGAGGGGCATCACATCTCGCTCCACTACACCATCGTCGGCGGGCAGATCGTGTCGCCCACGCCCTGCTTCTTTGGCTCGAATCCAGCTGAGACGCCGTTAGGCAGGTCGAACACGCTGCGCCCGCTGACGGGGATCGAAGATTTGGCGCGCGAGCTTATGCACACTTTGAGCGACGAGCAAATGCATCATGTCCTCCTCACGCCCACCGCGCCGCCCGATATTGTCCAACTCAACCGCCCCTATGTGATCGACAACGCGCGGCCCTGGCGGATGGACAATGTGGAAGATATAGCAGCCGTCACCAGCCAGTTTGCCAATATGGAACGTTTTGCCGCCGATCAAGGGGTCACTATGGCGGATCTGGAGGCTGTGCGCTATCGTGCGTCCGCGCCAAGCGGCCTGGCTAGCGGTGCCTTGAACGACGCGCAGCGTGCAATCATGCAGGCGCTCATCGGCGAATACATTCGCAAGATGCCCGATGAACTGGCCGAGATCGAAATGCGCAAGCTGGAAGAGATGGGGTTAGACGGCATCCACTTTGCGTGGGCGGGCGGCATAGAGCGACGGCAAGGGCACTACTATCGGCTGCAAGGGCCGCGCTTTTTGGTCGAGTACGATAATACGCAGAACGACGCCAATCATATCCACTCGGTTTGGCGCGACCCGCAGAACGATTTTGGCGCGGATCTGCTTTCGCAACACTATGCTAAGTCACACCATCACTAGCCGCTACCGGTTGAACTCGAATTGGCTTAGCGTCTGTTAACGCGAATTCGGTTAACACCGGCAAGAAATTGCGCGCCACGAGCCGCCGTAGTTTCCCCTCATTGTATCCAGCAACCCGTCGGTTCAAGGAAGGGCGAAAGATCATTGAAGGACCATGTGAGTGGTGAGGCGTTGATTGCGTGAATAATGCTTGCTGCCTGAAATCTCACCAAGCGTTGTGCACCTTCGAAGTTAGCGATTGCAGCTCCATCCCAGATGATTTCGGCTGTACCGGTTAGATACAGCAGGTCACCTCGCTCAAAGTCCAAGAACAACAATCCGCTGCGAGGGTTAAGGGTAAGGTTACCCAGGGTGTTGAAAAAGCTATTCCCGACAAAATCAGGCCAGGTTAGTGTTGTTGCGTTCTCCACTTTGACGAAACCCGGTTTACCCCCTCGATGGGAAACATCAACACCATCGCTGGCCTGCTCGCCGCGGTGAAACGGTGATCGTTCATTATCTGTGTTCATCGTCTTGTCCTGTAACCGGTTTACCTCTGCAACCTGGCCCGCGCGAGAAAGACCGGGCCAGCTCGCCTTGAGCTTTGCCCGGGCTCGCTAAACGTCTCGATTACTCACTGGCGCCGAAGCCGGGGTAATCCGGTGCGATCACATGGTAGCTTTTGGCCAGTTGTGGAATCAACTCTCTGTACATATGGCTCGAAATCGGAAAGCCATGCAACAGCACAATGGCAGGCCGTGACGGATCACCGGCTTCACGGTACGCAATATCAATGCCTTGAATTTGCGTTGGGCGGTAGCTTGCGTCGCCTCCGCTGTGGTCGGTATGGCCGTAAAAGTCGCCACGCCAAGCGCTGCCAGTAGCGCCAGAGTTGATGCGGGTTTTAATCCTGGAATGTTCATCTGGTTTTCCTCTTGTAATGGTTGTGGCGAGTTTGTCGTACGAAACGGTTATGCGTTAATGCGCCTTTCACTGGCATTAATGGGAATATCGTTGGCGCTCATATCACGCCTGCGCATCAACCCATCATCATCAAATTCCCAATGTTCGTTGCCGTGCGTGCGATACCACTGGCCCGACGTGGAGTCCTGCCACTCGTACTCGAAGCGCACCGAGATACGGTTGCCGGTGTAGGCCCATAACTCTTTCATCAAGCGGTAGTGCAGTTCTTTCTCCCACTTGCGAGTCAGAAAACCCTTAATGGCTTCACGCCCGACGAAAAACTCAGCGCGGTTACGCCATTGTGAATTTTCGCTGTAGGCCCGCGCCACGGCTTCCGGGTTGCGGCTGTTCCAGGCGTCCTCGGCCGCCTGTACTTTTGCGCGCGCTGTTTGCTCGGTAAACGGGGGTATCAACAGTTGCTTCATTTCGCGGTTCTCCAAAGTTCGGGTTGGCGTTGCGGGTCAAACAAGCGGCCGCCGGCATTGACTCTTGTTAGTAAACTCGCTTCGAGTCGGGCGCAAAGCGGCAACCACAACCAGACGATCAGCGCCAAAGTGCTTGGCAGGTCGGCGCGCTGGAAACCATCCATCAACAGACCCATCAGTGTCAGCGCAAAGATCATCACGCGATTAAAGTGGGCTAGCGCGCTACGTTGTTTGCTGCTCATGCTGGCATCCTCCGCCGTGCGGCGTCTTACCCGGTCGCTGCCCCGACGGCGTGACGCCAAGCATAAATTGGTCGTGTGGTAGGTGGATTAGAAGCCGGGTTCTCATATCGGCCCACTGTTGTCTGCGCTCTAGAAGCTCGCACACGGCTCGTAAAAGCCGAGCGACGAGAATACTTGTGTGCTGGTACTGTTGCATTTCGATAAACGCCCAAGGTAAATGGTATGTTGGCTTAGCCGATCCACTGCATAGGCCATGCCAGCCAATAAACACCAATAATAACAAACGCTTATAAAATTTCTGTCACCACAGGAATTTGTGACCCTCAAATACTTGAGGTCTAATCCTCAACTATTTGAGGCGCGAGACATATCACAAACACACGCATGGGTTTCTCGAAACTCCCTCGCAATGCTTGCGGCGCCGGATGAGGCGCCGACCTGAAGAGTGAGAGCGTGAAAGATGAGCAAGCGTGGTTGATTGCTTTGTCTGGCTGATGTGTGACCGCAAACACACCCTATTTACAGACCCCTAATTCCCAGATAGAAACCTCTAAAACGCAGGAAGCCCTGGCTGTATAATGG
>CAZJDL010000002.1:0-77650 GCA_964544755.1 uncultured Pseudomonadales bacterium
GTTCCCGTAACTTTAATTATCCACCATGAATAGCAAAATATCGCGCACAAGGCTATGGACTCAGACAAAATAAAGCTGCACCGCTTCGCTATGCAACTTTATTTTGCCGGTGATTTGCGGTGTTAGCGAATAATGGGTCAGGCTAGTGGGTGTGTTGCGCAACAAACGCCTGCACGGCGCCAAGCTCGTTCGGCACAACGTCGAAGCGTTCCGGCCGCTGTAATAAATCAGCCAAATGCCGGGGTAGCTGCGGCTCGACTGGAACGCCCGCCTGTTTGACTGCATCCGGAAACTTCGCGGGATGGGCGGTAGCCAGTGTCACCATCGGCGTAGCGTGGTTGCGCCAGCATGCACGCGCCGCAGTCAAACCGATAGCGGAATGTGGGTCCAGCAGATATTCGCAGCTGCTATACACTTCTTTTATGGTCGCACATGTCGCGGCGTCATCGACGCGATGACTGCTAAAAAGTTCACGTGCGGCATGTAACGCATGATCGTTCAGCTTGATCGGTTGGGTCTTAAAGTGCTCCATCATTTCTTTAATCGCCGCGCCATCGCGGTCGTACAGGTCGAACAGCATACGTTCGAAGTTACTGGAAATCATAATATCCATGCTCGGCGACAAGCTATGCATCAACTCATTACGGCTGTAATCATTGGCGCTTAACATACGATGCAATATATCGTTACCGTTGGTTGCGATAACCAGTTGCTCAACCGGCAAACCCATTTTTTTGGCCAGGTATGCGGCAAAAATATCGCCGAAATTACCGGTCGGCACCGAAAAAGACACGTCGCGGTGCGGGGCCCCCAAATGCACGGCCGCATAAAAATAATACACTATTTGCGCCATAATGCGCGCCCAGTTAATCGAGTTGACCGCCACCAGTTGGCGCCCCTCAGGTAAAAAACCCTGGTCGGAAAAACTGGCTTTGACCAGCGCCTGACAATCATCAAAATTACCTTCCACGGCGATATTATGAATATTAGCACCGGCAACGGTCGTCATCTGACGACGCTGCACATCCGACACGCGACGATGAGGATGCAGGATAAATATATCCATTTGCTCACTGTGCCGGCAGCCTTCTATTGCGGCGGAACCGGTATCACCGGAAGTTGCCCCCAGCACCACTACCCGCTGCTGGCGTTTTTTCAAGACGAAATCAAACAATTTACCCAGCAGTTGCAGCGCCACATCTTTAAACGCCAATGTTGGGCCGTGAAACAGTTCCAACACCCATTCGTTGGTACCAAGCTGGACTAACGGTGTGACCGCGGGGTGGCGAAACTCCTTACACGTTTCGTCTAACATGGTACGTAAGTCGCCGGCCGGGATTGAATCGGCAACAAACGGCGCGATCACTTCGAACGCGAGCTCGGGATAGCTTAGCGATGCAAAACCGGCAATATTCTCTGCGTTGAACGACGGCAGTTGCTCGGGCATATACAAACCACCGTCGGGAGCCAGACCAGTTAATAGTACGTCTTCGAATTCCAGACTCGGCGCAACACCACGCGTGCTGACATATTTCACATTAACGCTCGCTAGCTTTTATGATATTGAAAGTTGATCAATCGAAACGCCAGGATTAGCCATCGAGCGACTCCACGCGCAACGTCGTCAGCGGTTCGGTAATCGCCGGTAATTCCTGCAACACCGCCAGCGTTTGCTGGAAATGACGCTCCTGTACCACGTCGGTTAACAGGATAATCGTCGCCGTCGCCGCACCTTTTTTAGGTTCTTTTTGAATCACCGCTTCTATGCTGATACCCGCATCGCTGAATACTTTAGTAATGCCGGATAGTACGCCGGGTTCGTCAACGACCGACATGCGCAGGTAGAACGCCGTGCGAATCTCTTCGATCGGTAAAATGTGCGCGTCCGACAAGGCGTGCTGGTGAAAGGCCAGCGCTGGCACGCGCTGCTCGGGTCCGCCGTCGATGGTGCGCGCCACGTCGACAATATCGGCGATTACCGCCGAGGCCGTTGCTTCGCCGCCGGCGCCGGCGCCGTAATACAATGTTGGCCCTACCGCGTCGGCTTCAATTAATACAGCATTCATCACGCCGTTAACATTCGCGATCAAGCGCTGTTGCGGAATCAACGTTGGATGCACGCGCAGTTCAATACCCTCTTCTACCCGCCGCGCAATACCCAGGTGTTTGATCCGGTAGCCCAACTCTTCGGCGTAGCGTACGTCTCGGGGAGCAACATTGGCAATCCCTTCCGTGTAGACTTTGTCGAACTGCAACGGAATGCCAAACGCGATAGAAGCCAAAATTGCCAGCTTGTGCGCAGCGTCGATACCTTCGACATCAAAGCGCGGATCAGCCTCGGCGTAACCCAGCGCTTGCGCCTCCTCTAACACATCAGAAAAGGCGCGTCCGGTAGCACGCATCTCGGTGAGAATAAAATTGCCGGTACCGTTGATAATGCCGGCCAGCCATTCGATACGATTAGCGCTCAAACCTTCGCGCAGCACTTTGATAATGGGGAGCCCCCCCGCTACCGCCGCTTCGAAAACCACTTGTACGCGCTGCTCCTCCGCCGCCGCAAAGAGTTCGTTGCCATGCTCGGCAATCAAGGCTTTGTTCGCGGTAATCACGTGCTTGCCGTTGGCAATAGCCTGCAACACCAATTCTTTCGCCGGTTGCAACCCGCCGATCAACTCAACAACTATATCAACTTCGGGGTCGTTAACGACGGCAAATATATCACGGCTAACTTTAGTTGCTCCCACGTTGCAAGCCGGGTTGTCGCGCCGCGCGCCAATATGGGTAATGTTGATTGCATGTCTGGCACGGGCCGCAAGTGTCGCCTGATTGCGCTCGATAACATTGAACACACCGCTACCTACGGTGCCCAGACCACAAATACCAACATTGACAGCACGCAAAACCGTTCTCCAAAAAATTCTTTAAACTTCCAAGCAGCCAAGCATACTATAGCGTTTCAACACGATAGGAAACCGGAAGTCTACGACTTTTGCGTTTGCACTGTTATCCCAGGTATACGAAAGACTGCCGTTATATTGTAGTGACTAGTGTGGTGCCTCGGATGGAGTCAGGATGGACTCATGCACGATGGATGCACAGGATGTGCAAGTGTCGCGGGAGACACGACTGCATGGACACGGGAGGTAGAGCAGTGCCGGGAGCAATTGCCGAGGAAGCCGCTAGCGACCGAACTCAGGAGCGCAAAAACAGTACGCGACCTGTGCGGCTAACCACTGAAAACGCTTAGCCGGGAGTGACTCCCAGCGCTTTCGCCAGCTCAGCCGCCGGCAGATAACCTGGCAACATTTTACCGTCACCGGTAATCAAAGCCGGGGTGCCATTAACGCCCAGTTGTTGCCCCAATTCATATTGGGCGGCAACCGCGTTGTTTCCGCAGGTTTGCATGGCCACTTGCTCACGGTTCTTCAGCTGTGTTAGCACGCTGCTGGAATCATCGGCGCACCAGGCTGTGACCAATTTATCGTATGCGGGCGAATCCACGCCCGCGCGGGGAAAGGCCAGATATCTGACTTCGATACCCATCTTATTCAACGCGGGTACTTCCTGATGCAGTTTCTGACAGTAACCACAATCGATATCGGTGAATACGGTGACAACGGCTTTGGTGGTTTCCGGCTTGAAGATAATCATATCGCTGGGCTTCACCTTGGCGAGTTCAACCAGGCGATCTTTTTCACGCTGTTCCTCGGCCAGATTGACGATACCGTCGGCGCGCACCGCAAATAAATCACCGGCGATGAAAAAAGTGCCATCGGCGGCGGAATACAGCGTGGGCCCATTCAGAATTTTGACTTCGTAAATACCCGGCATGCGGCTTTCTTGTACACTGCTGACGACTAAATCAGGGCGCGCGCCGGTAATGCTTTTCTTGATTGCCTGCGCAGGCGACGGCTCCGCGCTCGCTGTTGATATAACGAGCAACACACACAAGAAACTCAAACTTCGCACTATAGCCTGCATAACACCCTCTATATTTTTCATAATAATACTACTGTAGTCACCATTAGTGGCTTTTACTACCAATTGGTTCAGATCGTGTACTCACTAACCGCGCGGATGATGCACAGCATGCAGATCGTGCAAGCGCTGGTTGGCGATATGTGTGTATATCTGTGTGGTCGACAAGTCACTATGACCAAGCAACAGCTGCACAACCCGCAAGTCGGCGCCATGATTGAGCAAGTGTGTTGCAAATGCATGGCGCAAGGTATGCGGCGACAGCGCTGCTGCGATACCAGCCCGTGTGGCATACAGCTTGATACGATGCCAAAACGTTTGCCGGGTCATGGCGCGACCTCGGCGGCTGGGAAATACCGCGTCGCACAACTTTCCATCGAGTAATTCGGCACGCCCGCTGCGCAGAAACGACTCCAGCCAACGCTGCGCTTCAGCGTGCATCGGCACCAGCCGTTCCTTGCTGCCCTTGCCCATCACGCGCACCACGCCCTGGGTTAAACTCACTTGCGTTGTTCGTAATTCAACCAGCTCGCTAACACGTAAACCGCAGGCGTACAGCAACTCTAGCATTGCCTTATCGCGCAGTTCGACCGCGCTTTCTGCGTGCTGTGGCGCTTGCAACAACGCCTCGACATCGGCTTCGGTTAAAGATTTGGGTAGCGGTCGCGGCAGGCGTGGACTGTCAATATTGAGCGTCGGGTCAATATTAATGCAGCCAGTACGCAGTTGGTAGCGATAAAAACCGCGCAAACATGACAGCTGGCGTGCGGACGAGCGTGCCGACTGGTTGTGCCGCGCGCAGTGAGCAAAAAAATCCATGATGTCTTGCTGGAGGGCTTCAAGTAAGGCGCTGTGACCTAGCTGCAACCATTTACCGAACGTCTGCAGGTCACGCCGGTAGGCCTGTATGGTGTTCAGGCTCAGGCCTTTTTCGACCCACAGCGCGTCGAGATACCGGTCAATCGTCGCATGCATTAGGTGCTATTTCTAACGTGAAGCGCCGCGGGAGCAGTTGTCGAGCAGCCTTTTTCTCCACCCGTACATCTGGTACATAAAAACGGGTGGCAAAAGCCAGCGTTAGATTACTTCGTCAGCTTTTCTTTAATGCGGGCGGCTTTACCGCTTAAGCCTCGCAGGTAATACAATTTTGCCTGGCGCACATCGCCTCGGCGCTTGACCTTGATGCTTTCCAGCAATGGACTGTAGGTTTGGAAGGTACGCTCTACACCGACGCCATGCGAAATCTTGCGCACAATGAAGGCCGAATTAAGACCGCGATTGCGGCGCCCGATGACGACACCTTCGAACGCCTGCAGGCGTTCGCGGCCGCCTTCTTTAACGCGCACTTGCACAACAACGTTATCGCCCGGCGCAAAATCTGGTATCTCCTTGCCTGTTTGTTCCGCTTCCAGTTCGGCAATAATTTTGTTGCTGTTCATCATGGGCTCCTCTTGCTCAATGTCTAATGGGGCTAACTAACGTGTGTCTTGCTGCTCGCCGTGTTTTTCGCGCTGGTATTCAGCCAGCAATTCTTGTTGTTCCGGGTCAAGTTGCAATGCAGCCAGCAAATCCGGCCGCCGCTCCCATGTGCGACCCAGCGCTTGTTTCTGCCGCCAGCGCTGAATGGCTAAATGGTTGCCGCTGATTAGAACTGGCGGCACCGCTTGTCCTTCAAACTGTTGCGGCCGCGTGTAATGGGGGTAGTCCAGCAGGCCGTGCATAAAGGAATCCTGCTCAGCGGATTCCGCATCACCTAACGCTCCCGGCAATAAACGCGTGATCGCATCGATCACCACCATGGCCGCCAGTTCGCCGCCGGACAAAACATAATCTCCCAGCGACCACTGCTCGTCAACTTCCTGTTCAATAATACGTTCGTCAATACCCTCGTAACGGCCCGCCAGCAAAATAAGCGGTTCACCGACGCTAAAGTCTCCCATCGCCTGCTGGCTCAGCCGTTTGCCCTGCGGTGACAAACACACCACTTTGGCATCCACGCCGCTGTCGGCGCGTGCGCTTCGCAGTGCCCGCCGCAGCGGTTCCGGTTTGAGCACCATGCCAGGGCCGCCGCCGTAAGGTCGGTCATCGACCGTACGATGCCGATCTTCGGTAAACGACCGCAGATCGATCAAATTCAATGTCAGCAGGCCTTGTCGCAACGCCCTACCGCTAATGCCGTAGTCTGTTACCGCGGCAAACATCTCGGGGAAAAGCGTCACGACCGAGATATGCATGGCTTAAAATGCCGGATCCCAGTCGACCCGTAATTCCCCTGCGGCCAAGTCTACCGATGTAACGACCTGACCGGGCAAGTACGGCAGCAAGCGTTCGCGGTCGTCAATACTGTTCTCGCAACTCACCACCACCAACACGTCGTTAGCGCCGGTCTCAAGCAGTTTGTCGACCCGGCCAAGTAACACACCGCCGCTGGTATAAACCTGCAGGCCCTGCAACTCGTGCCAGTAAAACTCGTCGGCCACGAGGTCGGGCAGTTCATCGCTGGCTATTCCAATATTATGTTGCGCCAGCGACTGTGCCTGGTCGCGGTCTTCGCAGCCTTTGACGTGCACCATGAGACGATCGCCGTGCCATTTATGCTGATCGGCTTGCAGCGACCGCCAACCACTTGCGGTTTCGATATACCAGTGACGGTACTCGCTCAAGTTTTGTGGTGGCTCGGTAAACGATTGCACCCGCAACCAACCTTGTACGCCAAACGCACCGACGATACGCCCTACCACCAGCTTTTCCACGTTAGACTTTGGGCAATGGCAAACCCGGCGTCACAGAAAACCCGTTTAGGCAGCCTGCTCCTGCGGGTCAGAATCTTGCGCTGGCTGTTGCTGCCCGGCGCCTTTGACCAGACTGGCGACGCGGGTCGAGAGCTGTGCGCCCTGGCCAACCCAATAATTGACGCGCTCCTGATCAAGACGCAGGCGTTCTTCATTACCGCGCGCAACAGGGTTAAAGAACCCAACGCGCTCAATGAAACGACTGTCGCGCGCGCGGCGGCTGTCGGCCACAGTAATATGATAAAAAGGGCGTTTTTTCGCGCCGCCTCGGGACAGGCGTATTGTTACCATGCTGATACTCTGCTTGTGGGTCAAAGGGAGCGGTTTTTGAGCGAACCGCCCGCTGTAAAGGCGCAGCATTGTACGGCAATCCACCGAGCTTTAAAACCGCTTTATGCAGGTCTCGCGCGTGCGATCGATCACTTTGTACGCTTAACGGCCAGGGACGCCGCCACCGGGTGGAAACATGCCGCCCATGCCACGCATCAGATTCGCCACACCACCCTTGCGGCCCATTTTTTTCATCATTTTCTGCATCTGCTTGTGTTGCTTGAGCAGGCGGTTAAGATCCTGTACTTTTGTGCCGGAGCCTCGCGTGATGCGTCGTTTGCGCGAGCCGTTGAGCACCTCCGGGCGACGCCGCTCAGCCGGCGTCATCGAATTGATGATGGCCTCCATTTGGCTGAACATGTTACCGTCAATTTGCGTTTGCGCTGCCTGACTCAAGCCGCTCATGCCGGGCAGCTTGTCGAGCATGCTGCTAATGCCGCCCATATTCGTCATTTGCTGTAACTGGTCGCGAAAATCTTCCAGGTCGAAGCGTTTGCCTTTCTGGATTTTCTTTGCCAACTTGTCGGCTTTTTTCTTGTCGATCTTACGTTCAGCGTCTTCGATCAGCGACATCACGTCGCCCATGCCGAGAATGCGCGATGCAATACGCTCCGGATGGAACGATTCCAGCGCCGCCACTTTCTCCCCGACACCCATAAACTTGATCGGTTTGCCGGTAATGCTGCGCACCGACAGAGCCGCGCCACCGCGGGTGTCAGCGTCGGCCTTGGTCAGGATCACACCGGTTAGCGGCAACGCTTCGCCAAACGCTTTGGCCGCATTGGCCGCGTCCTGGCCGGTCATAGCATCAACCACAAACAGCGTCTCGGCGGGATTTATCGCACTCTGCACCGCTTGAATTTCAGCCATCATGGCGGCATCGACATGCAAGCGGCCGGCCGTGTCGACGATGACCACATCGATAAACTTGAGCTTGGCGTGTTCGATGGCAGCCTTGGCGATTGCGGCCGGCTGCTGCTCGGTCTGGCTGGGGAAGAAATGAGCGCCGACTTCAGCCGCCAGTATTTCCAGCTGTTGAATGGCGGCAGGACGATACACGTCGGCGCTGACCAGCAGCACCGATTTTTTCATCTCTTGCTGCAGCCAACGCGCCAGCTTGGCTGTCGATGTGGTTTTACCCGCGCCTTGCAGACCTGCAACCAAAATGACCGCCGGCGGTTGTACGGCCAGATCCAACCCCGGATTGGCGCCACCCATGACCTGTTCCAGCTCGGCCTGGACGATTTTCAGAAAGGCCTGGCCGGGGCTGAGACTGCTGGCGACTTCTTGCCCGAGTGCGCGCTGTTTCACCGCCTCAACAAAAGTTTTGACCGCCGGCAACGCGACATCCGCCTCGAGCAACGCGAGCCGCACCTCACGCAGCGTGCCGCCGATGTTTTCTTCGGTCAAACGCGCCTGGCCGGAAATCTTTTTCAACGACTGGGTCAAGCGTTCGGTCAGATTTTCAAACATGGTGAAGAGTTCTCTGCAGGCTTAGGGCGACACTAGTATACCGAAGCGGCCCTGGCCTTGCATTGCTGGCAATCAAGCGTGCCCGTATAATCGTCGCATGCTTATCACCGCCAGTGTCGTTGCAATTCTCGCCTATCTTGCGACGGCGGGCACGCTATTCAACTACGCGCGCAAAACGCCCGCAGTGGCCGCGCCGCGGCGCCTTATCAGCGCACTTATCGCCTGCGGCATTGTCGCGCACACCATCAGCACTTATCTCAATATTGCCACCGCGCGGGGTCTTGATTTCGGGTTTTACCACGCCTCCTCGCTGGTGTTTTGCTTCATTTGCTGCCTCGCCCTGATCACCTATCTGCGCCGCAAGCCAATCGACCGACTGCTGTTGTTGCTGCTTCCGCTGGCGGCTTTGGCGGTCGCGGGTTCCATTTTGCTCAGCAGCGCGTACACACCGCAGGACGATATTGACGGCGGCATTGTCACCCACATCGTGCTATCAATGCTTGCCTACAGCGTGCTCACCTTCGCCGCATTGCAAGCGCTGCTGCTCGGCTTGCAGGTGCGCGAACTCAAGCACAAGCGCACGCGTGGCTTGATTGACGCTTTGCCTCCCCTGCAAACCATGGAACAACTACTGTTTGAGCTGATCGGGATCGGCTTCATTCTACTCAGCCTGTCGATTTTGTCGGGCGTCATTTTTCTGCAAGATATTTTTGCCCAGCATTTAGTGCACAAAACGACGTTTTCGATCTGTGCCTGGGTTATCTTCGCTATGCTGCTCTGCGGCCGCACCTATTTTGGCTGGCGCGGCAAGGCCGCGGTGCGCTGGACGTTGATCGGTTTTGCGCTGCTTATGGTCGGTTACTTTGGCAGCAAAGCGGTACTTGAACTGATATTGCAGCGCGTGTAATGTAGCGCCGCCCCCGCCTTGCTATGCGCCACAATTTTCTGCAAGATAACCTGCCCTGATAATAGGAGACCAACCCCTCTTTGAATGATGCCCCCCTGAGCCTGTTATACGGCTTATTGATACTATTACTTGCGTTGTCAGCCTTTTTCTCAAGCTCGGAAACCGGCATGATGTCGCTCAACCGCTACCGGTTAAAGCACCTCAAACAAACCAACCATGCCGGTGCACGCCGCGCCAGCCGCCTGCTCAAACGCCCTGACCGATTGCTCAGCCTGATTCTCATCGGCAACAATCTGGTGAACTTTACCGCGTCGGCTATCGTTACCGTGATCGGCTTTCGTCTGCTGGGTGACGCCGGCATTGCGATCGCAACACTGATTTTTACGCTAACCGTGTTGATTTTCGCCGAAATAACGCCCAAGACCTATGCCGCTCTGCATCCGGAGAAAGTCGCCTTTCCGGCCAGTAGAGTGCTCAAGCCGCTGATGAAATTATTCCACCCGGTCATCTGGCTGATAAATATCTTCACCAATAAAATACTCAAAAGTTTCGGACTCGATCTCGATAAAAACCATGACGAGCAGCTAAGCACCGATGAACTGCGTACCATCGTTGGTGAAGCCGGCCCGCATATCCCCGCGCGACATCAAGCCATGCTGCTAAATATTCTCGACCTGGAACAGGTCAGCGTCGACCACATCATGATTCCGCGCAACGATATGTTTTGCCTGGACATGAACGAAGACGATGCCACGCTCATTGAAAAAGTTCGCAACTGCAATTTTACCCGCGTGCCGGTCATAGAAGGCGATCTGGACAAAATCGTTGGTATAGTCCATATGCGGCTGGCCAGTCGCTTTCTGGTGGACGGCACACTCAAGCGCGACGTAATGCTGGCCCATATGAGCGAACCATATTTCGTTCCAGAAGGCACCCCCCTGCACACGCAAATGTTTAATTTTCAGAAAAACAAACGTCGTATTGGGCTGGTGGTGGACGAGTACGGCGACATCCTGGGGCTGGTGACACTGGAAGACATACTGGAAGAAATTGTTGGCGAGTTCACCTCGAATATGCCCGAGCCGGCTGAAGAGATTTTTCCGCAGCACGACGGTTCTTATATGATCAACGCCACCATAACGGTTCGCGATATAAATAAAGCGTTAGACTGGGATTTGCCGGTAGACGGGCCGAAAACACTGAGTGGTTTAGTCATCGATCAGCTTGAAGCGTTTCCAGAAGCCAACGTGGGTATCAAGATTGACGGATACGCGATTGAAGTGCTAAAAACCCGGGGTAAAATAATTCAGCGGGTACGCGTTACCGCGATGGCGACGGAGGAATTCGACTAAGCTGCATGCGCTCGCGGGTTAAACGTAAGATTTCGTACTTTTTCGCGTTGCAAGCGCATGACCAGTTGCTGATTTCTTGCAGCGTACGATAACAACCCCTGCAAACGTCGTTCTGATCCAACGTGCACATGTTTACGCAGGGCGACGCAACTGTGCGGCTATTATTGGTCATCAAGCGTCTTGCTGCAAATGCTGTAAAAACAACTGCGCATTTTGTATATAGTGATCGGCGCTATGCGTTAATGCCAGCTGCTGCTCGGCACTTAACTCGCGCTTAATCCGCGCCGGGGAACCAAGCGCCAGCGAACCGTCGGGCACTACCATGTTTTCCGGCACCAGGGCATTTGCTCCGATCAAGCAGTTTTTGCCAATCTTGGCGCCGTTCAGTACTACCGCACTGATGCCAATCAAGCTGTGATCACCGACGCTGCAACCATGTAGCATCGCGTTGTGACCAACGGTAACCCCTTTACCAATGTGCAGCGGCGCACCAGGGTCAACATGCAAAATGGCGCCATCCTGAATATTGCTTCCGCTATCGATATAGATCGTATCATGGTCGGCTCGCAACACAGCGTTAAACCAAATACTCACGTCGGCTTCCAAGGTGACGCTACCGATCAGCGCGGCATTGTGAGCAATGAAATGTGGGCCGCCATGCAACCGCACGCGCCGATCTTGCAGGCTGAAAATCATAGGTATTCCGTTTTGCTAATTGCGGCAAGGCACAAACAACCCCGGCCGGCGCTGCGTTAAGGTGATTTTACCATCGGTACCTGCCGTTTTGGCCTGTCACCGACGTTTTCGTGATCCAACTGCGGTTTCTAGGATAACCCTGTGCGTGCTTGGAACGTACCGCTAAGCGGGATGAACGAAGTATCGCCGTGCCGGTCAACAATAATATGGTGGCATATCAATTACCAGACCGGCGGTTTTTTTGTGAACCGGGTCACATGTAGTATAAAAATCGACCACATGTGAGCATTCAGTTATATGTGGCTGGTAGGCGCTGCGAGTCGATGCGTTTACACTGGCACAGTAGTAAGGAGTAATCCAGTGCGAAGAACCTTACCCGACGTTGACACTCTGCGAAAAATGGCAATTGATAACCCGGCCAAGCTGGAGTTGCTGCGCCGCAACCTCGCGCAACAGATTATCGATCAGGCCGCCCCCCAGAACCGCGCACGCTTGCAAGGCTTGCAATTTGAAATCGACGCGCATTGCCAAACCGCGCCCAATCCGGTAGCAGCGTGCATTAAAATATCCGCAATGATGCAAGAGTCGTTCGAGCGCCTGCATTCGACGCTGAACGCCGCACTCGAGACTGGCGCGCTGGATCTGGAACCCATCAACGACACGCAGCACCACGCGCTGGCAAGCCGCGCCAGCTACACAAAGACCAGCAAAACAATCGCACCGCAACGGCGGTCGAGCGCCAAAATACTGCGGTTTACACCCCGCTAGGCTAGAACTCCGCCAGGCGCCATGCATCGAAAGCCACTTCTTCATAAGGGTGGGCCTCTTTCAGCGCCGCGAGCGCCGCATCAATAAACTCGTCGGCACACACCATCTCGACTTTGTACTCTGCTACTTCTTCTAAGCTGCCCTGCCGGCCGAGATAAGGCTGGCTGCCCTGCAGGGGGCGAAACTGCCCCAGCCCTGACACTTGCCAACAGCAACGGTCGTAGTCGCCAACGCGCCCCGCGCCAGCAGTGAACATTGCGCTTTTCACTACTTCCAGATTTTCCGCGGGTACATAAAAACACAGCTTATACATCCGTGCGGTTCTCCTCCGGCATGTCATGATGCACGAACTCTTGCAAGCGCCCTGTTTCTATCGCCACGCGCAAACCCTGCATTAACTGCTGATAGTAGTGCAGATTATGAATGGTATTCAGTTGCGCGCCGAGCATTTCCTTGCACTTGTCGAGGTGGTGCAGGTAGGCGCGAGTGAAATTCTGGCAGGTGTAGCAGGCGCAATTATCGTCGAGCGGCCGCAAGCTGTTTTTGTGCCGCGCATTGCGAATGCGCACCACGCCATGCGCGGTAAACAAGTGGCCGTTGCGTGCATTGCGTGTTGGCATCACGCAATCGAACATATCGACACCGCGCTGCACTGCCGCGGCTATGTCCCACGGCGTGCCGACCCCCATCAGGTAGCGCGGTTTATCGGCCGGCATCTGCGAGATTAGCCCATCAAGCACCGCAAGCATTTCGTCTTTCGGCTCGCCAACGGCCAGACCACCGATGGCGTAGCCGTCGAAGCCGAGCGCTTGCAATCTCTGTAAGGACTCGACGCGCAGATCGGCATATACGCCACCTTGCACAATACCAAACAACGCGGCATCGTTGTCGCCATGCGCGGTCTTGCAGCGCTCGGCCCAGCGCACCGAAAGCTGCATCGATTCGCGCACGCGCGCTACATCGGCCATATAAGGCGTGCAATCGTCGAACACCATCACGATATCCGCACCCAGCGAGCGCTGTACTCGCATGGATATTTCCGGACTCAAGTGCACTAAATCACCATTCACCGGTGAACGAAATGCCACGCCCTGCTCGGTGATTTTGCGCATATCACCGAGACTAAACACCTGGAAGCCACCCGAGTCGGTCAGTATGGGCTTATCCCAGCCCATAAAGCCATGCAGGCCGCCGTGCACTTCGATCACCTCTGCACCGGGCCGCAGCATGAGGTGAAACGTATTGCCCAGCACAATTTCGGCACCCGAGGCGACGACATCACGCGGCAGCATGGCCTTGACAGTAGCGTAGGTGCCTACCGGCATAAATGCCGGCGTTTGCATGCTGCCACGTGGGAAACGCAAGCTACCACGCCGCGCCTGGCCGTCACTATGACGCAGCGAAAATTGCATCCGACAGCTCATGTGTAACCGCCCGCTTCTAACGATTTGACCGGTGTTGATTCGATAAACATGGCATCGCCATAGCTGAAGAATTGATATTCCTGCGTAATCGCCACACGGTAGGACTCGAGAACGTTTTCTCTGCCGGCAAAGGCGCTGACCAGCATCAATAAGGTCGACTCCGGCAGATGGAAATTAGTGACCATCGCGTCCACGCAGCGAAACTGGTAACCCGGATAGATAAATATTTGCGTGTTACCACTGTAGGGCGCGATGCTACCGGAACGGGCGGCCGTCTCTAAGCTGCGCACGCTGGTCGTACCGACGGCGATAATTCGGCCACCGTTTTGCTGCACCGCCTGGATTTGTGCACAGGTCTCGGCGCCGACGTCTACATATTCGCTGTGCATTTGATGCTCGCGGATATCGTCGACCCGCAGCGGCTTGAAGGTACCGGCGCCGACATGTAAAGTCACAAATGCCATCTCAATGCCGCGTGATTGTAAGTGCGCGAGCATTGCCGTATCAAAATGCAAACCCGCCGTGGGCGCTGCAATTGCGCCTGGTTGCTGGGCGTATACTGTTTGATAGCGCTCTGCATCGATCGCTTCGTCGGTACGCGTGATGTATGGCGGCAGCGGCGTATGGCCCAGCTCGGCCATAATTTCATCAGGCCTTCGTGGGCCGTCAAATTGCAGCACAAAAAACTCATCCTCACGACCCACAACCGCTAGCGTCGCCTCGGCTACCACGCTTTGCTGATCACGATGCAGGTCGATGCGCGCGCCCGATCCCGGCGTTTTACTGGCCCGGAGCTGCGCCAGCACGCGCTGGCCTCCGAGCAATCGCTCAATAAGAATTTCAACCTTACCGCCGCTGGCTTTAGTCCCGTATAAGCGAGCCGGAATCACCCGCGTATTGTTGAACACCAGCAAATCGCCGCTACGCAAGCAGTCACCCAGGTCGGCGAAGCGCTTGTGCTGTAGCTCGCCCGAGTCAGCGTTCAGGTGCAGCAGGCGGCAGTTACGCCGCTCCGCTGGCGGGTATTGCGCGATCAAATGCGGTGGCAGCCGGTAATTAAAATCCTGCTTTTTCATGCTGGATAAGCGAACGCACTAGTGTAGTACATTGAATAAAGCGCGAATGTTAAGCGTTGCGGGATTCGTTTGCACGCACTGCGGCGCTTGCTATAATGCCGCGCTTCGCATGCCCATGCCGGGATGGCGGAATTGGTAGACGCAGTGGATTCAAAATCCACCGGTGGCAACACCTTGGGGGTTCAAGTCCCCCTCCCGGTACCATTTTTTATACCACCCGTTGTTGCCGCCACGTCCCGCAGTTCAATTTGGATTGTCATTGCCCGCTGCGTTGTGCGATGCGCCTCTGCCACCCACAAATCACCAATCGCCACCAATTCCTCACCTTTATAGACCAATGGCGTACGCTCGCGCAGCCACGGCGGTACGCCGGCTTCCTGCAACCATTTCTTCAGCGACTTGCTGCCGCCATGACTTCGAGGTTGGAACGTTTCGCCGCCGCGCCGCAATCTGACGTCATATTGCCCGCCGCGCGCCAGCCCGGGTTCGTTAGATGCCACCGCGCGCAGTATGCCTACGCCTCGGATCAACAAGTCTTCGCCCGACCATCGATATTCGACGCTGTTATCGACGGTCGACAAACGTGGTAGCAAAAATAGACGCCCGACGAAACGGCGCGCTTCGCTTCGCGCCCAGGTGATTTGAGGCTGTGCATCGGCTTTGGCGTTGGAGAGTTCGGTCAATAATTTGCGCAGCTGTTGTTGCGGCGGCGGCGACAGCTCGAGCAAGGCGCAAGCACGACGCAGCGCGTTTTTGGCGCGCGCCTGCGATAGCTTGCGCAGCGCTGCGATGCATAAACTGCCGCCGAGGGTATCCACCCGCCAGTCCAGCGCCGTTAGATCCTGCGTGCCCAGTGCCACCTCTATTTCCGCACTTTCTCGCAACCACGCGACGGACTGAAGCCACGACTCTCTATAGTGCGGCCAGCGTTGCCGGATACGGGGCAATACTTCCTGGCGCAAATAATTGCGATCGAATGCTGTGTCGAAATTACTGCTGTCGTTGACGAAGCTCAACGAATGCCGCTCGGCGTAGCAGCGTAAGCCTTCTTTGCTGAATGCCAACAACGGCCGCAACAAACGACCATTGCCAAGCGACCGGGTTACCGGCATACCGGCGAGGCCACGCGTACCCGCGCCGCGCAGCAGGCGCAACAAGATAGTTTCAGCCTGATCGTCGGCGTGGTGCGCGAGCAGCAGTAAATCGCCTTCCTGCAACTGTGACTCGAATGCCCGGTAGCGGGCGCGCCGCGCCGCATCTTCCGGGCCGCGCCGGTTGCCGGTCATAACTTCGACAGCGCGAGCATGGAAAGGTACTTTCAGCTCCTTGCAAACCTGCGCGCAGTGCGCCTGCCAGTCGTTTGCTTCTGAATGCAAGCCGTGGTTGATATGCAAAGCCAGCAGCGGCGGCGCCGAACCTGACTGCGCAACAGTGTGCAGCAACACGTGCGAGTCGAGACCACCGCTGTAGGCGATTACCCAGCGCCGGCATGTTGTAAAGGGGGCTAACAGTGGCGCAATGGTTTGCGCGTTGAAGTGCGGCAACACGGCATTTACGGCCTGCCATAAGCCATCAGGCGCGCGTAGCGTTGTTCCAGCAGCGCGTCCGCCGGAATGACTTTCAGCCGCTCCAACTGTTTCGCCAAATGGTCCTGAATGCGGTTGGCCATCAAATCGATATCGCGGTGCGCACCACCCAGCGGCTCTTCAATCGTCGCATCGACGATGCCCAGCTCCAGCAAAACATCCGAGGTCAAGCCCATTGCCTCAGCCGCTTCTGGCGCTTTTTCGGACGTCTTCCAAATAATATTGGCGCAACCCTCCGGCGAAATGACAAAGTACGTGGCGTATTGCAGCATACAAAGATGATCACCAACGCCGATACCCAATGCACCGCCGGAGCTACCCTCACCGATCACCGTACATATAATAGGCGTACGTAAATGCGACATCACCGCCAGGTTTTGCGCGATCGCTTCGCTGATATTGCGCTCTTCCGAGTCTATGCCAGGGTACGCACCGGGCGTATCGATCAGCGTCAAAACGGGTAGTCTGAAACGCTCGCCGAGCTCCATCAACCGCTTCGCCTTGCGATAGCCTTCCGGTCGCGGCATGCCAAAATTGCGCGCGACCTTTTCCTTCACGCCGCGGCCCTTTTCCTGCCCGATCACCACCACGGGTTCGCCGCGTAGCCGCGCAATACCCCCGATAATAGCTTTATCGTCACCGAAATGGCGATCGCCGTGCAATTCGTCAAACTCGGTAAATATGCGCTCGATATAGTCTTGTGTGTACGGCCGTTGCGGATGGCGCGCGACTTTGACAATATCCCAAGGTGTTAAGCCGGAATAAATTTTCTCGGTGAGCTTATTGCTCTTCTCCTTGAGTTTGGCAACTTCCTCGGTGATATTGATCTCCGAGTCGTTACCGACCAGGCTCAACTCGTCTATTTTTACTTCGAGTTCAGCGATGGGTTGTTCAAAATCGAGAAAATTAGGATTCATAGACCGAGTTAACGCCCAAAAAAGCCGCCTATTCTACATGACAAAACAGCCAATTGGACGCAAAAGTCAGGAAGAACCATCAAATTGCAGCTGTACGTTTTCCGTTCCGTAACGCGACCGCAGACGCTGGATAAATTCATCGCTGGGATTCACGCGCCATTGTTCTCCCAGCGCTAACTGCGCGCTCGCCCCCGCGGCTTGGTAGCTAATCACCACCGGCACCGTTCCGTGCACGCTCGTTTCCAGCGCCTGGCCGAGTTCTTGCATCGCGCCAGCGTCGAGTGCATCGGCGCGCAGTTTGATCTGTAGCGACCGGGCGTGTGCATGGCGTGACTCCAATAGCGTTTGCAGGCTTTTCGCGCGCATCTTATAACTGCCGCTGTAATCGTCGACGCTAACAAAGCCCTCGATGCTGATCAAGGTATCCTTGATCAGTTTATCGCGTGCTTGCTGGTATAGATCGGCGAAAACGGCGATTTCCAGCCGTGCCGAGCGGTCATCCAGCGTGACAAAAGCGATGGTATCGCCTTTTTTGCTTTTCATCGTGCGCAAACCGACAATCAGGCCCACCACCAGTTGCGCATTATTTCCAGGGCGCACATCGACCAGCCGCACGGCATTAAATTGCGCCACTTCGGCCGCGTACTCGTCGATGGGGTGGCCGCTTAAGTACAAGCCCAGCGTCTCTTTTTCGCCGGCCAGCGTTGCCCTTGAACTCCAGTCTGGAACCTGCCGGTAGGCGGCGTAAACGTCTTCGACGCCGCCGTGCATTTCACCAAATAAGTCCACCATACCGCTGCTGCGGTTTTTCGCCACTTGATCGGCGGCCTTCAACGCGTCGTTCAGGCTCGCCATCAGCACGGCGCGCGCCGTACTTAACGAGTCAAACGCGCCCGCGCGAATCAAGGCTTCGATGGCGCGCCGGTTGACTTTGCGCGCGTGGGTGCGGCGGCAAAAATCAAACAAGTCGGTCACCGCACCATCGCGCTCGCGGGAGGCGAGTACGCTGCCTACCGGCCCCTCGCCCAAACCTTTGATAGCGCCCAGGCCATAAACAATATTTTGCTGGCCATCAACGCTAAACGCGTATTCGCCGCGGTTGACATCCGGCATGACGATGTTCAAACCCATGGCGCGGCATTCTTCGATCAACAGCACGACTTTGTCGGTGTTTTGCATGTCAGCCGACAATACCGCGGCCATAAACGGCGCCGGGTATTGCGTTTTTAACCAGGCTGTTTGATACGACACCAGCGCATAAGCGGCCGAATGCGATTTATTAAACCCGTAACCGGCGAATTTTTCCATCAAGTCAAACACGCCTAAAGCGACTTGCTTATCGATTCCGTTAGCCTCGGCGCCAGCGCAGAAGAACTGCTTCTGCTTGGCCATTTCTTCGGGTTTTTTCTTGCCCATGGCGCGCCGCAGCAGGTCGGCCTCACCCAGCGTATAGCTGGCCATGACCTGCGCGATTTGCATAACCTGTTCCTGGTACAAAATCACGCCGTAGGTGTTTTTGAGAATCGGCTCCAGCGATGCGTGGTCGTAACTGACGGCTGCGCGGCCATGCTTGCGATTGATGAAATCGTCGACCATGCCGGACTGCAAGGGGCCGGGGCGAAACAAGGCCACCAGCGCGACAATGTCTTCAAAACAACTGGGCAACAACCGTTTGATGAGGTCTTTCATGCCGCGGGATTCAAGCTGAAATACCGCAGTGGTGTTGGCTTGTTGCAAATTTTTGAACGTCGCTTGATCATCCAGCGGCAGGCTAATGATGTCGAGCGCGTCGCCACCTTGCGCGCTACGCTGTTTGTTAATAGTTTTCAGCGCACAATCGATAATCGTAAGCGTGCGCAGGCCAAGGAAGTCAAACTTGACCAGCCCGACCTGTTCAACATCGTCTTTGTCGAATTGCGTGACCAGTCCGGCACCGGTCTCGTCGCAGTACAAGGGCGCAAAATCAGTCAGCCGGGTCGGCGCGATCACAACACCGCCAGCGTGCTTGCCGACATT
This sequence comes from uncultured Pseudomonadales bacterium, assembly GCA_964544755.1. Lineage (GTDB taxonomy): Bacteria > Pseudomonadota > Gammaproteobacteria > Pseudomonadales > JAUIET01 > JBBKXJ01. The sequence goes on from CAZJDL010000002.1 coordinate 19,316, forward strand.
CCGTGCGACGCCTTCTAACTGATAGGCCATGTCCATGATTTCCGCTGCTTCGTCGTTTTGCTCAACGAATTCGCGCAGATTGGCATCCTGCTGCATACCTTTGCTCAGCGTCATGCCAACTTCGAAAGGAATAAGCTTCGACAATTTGTCGGCCAGGCCGTAGGCCTTACCCTGCACGCGTGCCACGTCACGCACCACGGCCTTGGCCGCCATGGTGCCAAAGGTGATGATTTGCGCGACCGCATCGCGACCGTAGCGGTCAGCCACGTAAGCAATCACGTCGTCGCGGCCTTCCATGCAGAAATCGACGTCAAAGTCGGGTAATGATACGCGCTCCGGATTGAGGAAGCGCTCAAACAGCAAGTCGTATTCCAGCGGGTCCAAATCTGTGATTTGCAAGGCATAGGCAACCAGCGAGCCGGCGCCAGACCCCCGACCCGGCCCCACCGGTATGCCTTCCTGTTTGGCCCAGCGGATAAAGTCCATCACGATCAGGAAGTAACCTGGAAAGCCCATCTGATTGATGATATCCAGTTCAAATTTCAGCCGCTCACCGTATTCCGCGCGACGACGGGCGATTTTTTCCGGCTGTAGCCGCGCCAATTGCTGCAAGCGCCGCTCCAGCCCCTGTTCGGCCTCGCCGCGAAAAAACGCTTCCACCGTAAGCCCGGCCGGAATCGGGTAATCCGGCAAATAGTAGTCGCCCAGACGCAACTGTAGGTTGCAGCGTTTGGCGATTTCCACACTGTTTTCCAGCGCTTCGGGCAAATCGGCAAACAGTTCGGCCATTTCTCTGGCGCTGCGAAAATATTGCTGGTCACTGTAAATACGCGGTCGGCGCGGGTCGTCCAACGTGCGCCCCTCGGCGATACAAACACGCGCCTCGTGGGCTTCAAACTGCTTGCTGTCGAGAAACCTGACATCATTGGTTGCTACCACTGCACAAGCAGACCGCCCCGCAAGCGTCACGGCAGCGTGTGTATAGGCTTCTTCGTGGGCGCGCCCGGTACGCTGCAATTCGATATAGAACCGATCGCCAAATAAGGATTGCCAGTGCGCCAGGCGCTGCTCGGCGAGTTCGGTTTTACCCGCCAGCAACGCCCAGCCAATATCACCCTCACGCGCACCGGATAACGCCAGCAAGCCATCGACCTGAGCGCCGGTTAACCAGCTTTTGCGCACCGTTGCCTGGCCGCGCCGTTGCCCTTCCTGATAAGCGCGGGAAATGAGCCGGGTCAGGTTGCGATAGCCATTGTCGTTTTGCACCAGGAAAGTCAGTAACGTCACGCTGTCGGCACCGTCGTCGACTACCCACAGATCGACGCCGCACAGTGGTTTTATTCCGTGCCGCCGGCAAGCCGTGTAGAACTTTACCAGCGCGTACAGATTGGCGTGGTCGGTCAACGCGACGGCTGGCATTTGGTACTCAGCGGCTTTCACCGCCAGTTCGGGGATGCGCGTTAAGCCATCGATCAGAGAAAATTCGGAATGTATTCGCAGGTGAACAAACATTACGGTTTTTGGCAATTCTCGGTGCTGTCGGCAAGTAGCTGCCGCACCGGACTAAACGAGCGGCGGTGGATGGGACTCGGCCCTAGCGCGCGCAAGCGTTCAAGGTGCAGTTTAGTCGGGTAGCCCTTATGCCTGTCAAGGCCGTAGCCGGGATACTGTGCATGTAAGGTGCGCATTGCCGCGTCGCGGCTGACTTTTGCGACAATCGACGCGGCCGCGATGGCGGCTACCCGCGCATCGCCGCCAACGATGGCGCGCGAAGGGTATTCCCACCGCGGCAGGCGATTACCGTCCACAAGCACCAACGCCGGGGCCACGGCCAAACCATCGACGGCGCGCCGCATGGCCAGCAGGCTGGCGTGCAGAATGTTAATGGTGTCGATTTCCAGCACGCTGGCCGTGGCCACCGAACACGCTAAAGCCTGGCTGGTTATCGCGGAAAACAGCGTCTCGCGCTGCCTGGCGCTAAGTTTTTTTGAATCGTTCAGGCCGGGTAAGTCAGTCGCCGCTGGCAAAATAACGGCGGCGGCATAAACATCGCCGGCGAGGGGGCCGCGGCCAGCTTCGTCAACTCCGGCCACCAATTGCGCATCCTCCCCGCTCAACATCATGGCGTCAGTCCTCCTTCAAGTAATTCCAATATCGCGCTGCTAGCCTGCTCGCTCGCCCCCTGGCGCAGCTGCACATGGACATCGGTAAAAATGCGTTGCAATTCGGCGCGCCGCTCGTTGTCTTCCAGTTGCCGCACCACGGCCGGGCCAAGCTGCTCGGCGCAGACTTGCTGTTGAATAAACTCCGGCACCAACGCTTTGTCGGCTAACAGATTGGGCAGGGAGAAGTACGGCAGTTTTATCATTCTGCTCACGATGGCATGGGTCAGACCGCTGAGCCGATAGGCGACCACCATTGGCCGCTTGAGCAACATGGCTTCCAGCGTGCTGGTGCCGGACGCCAGCAACACCGCATCGGCCGCACCCATGGCCTGCTGCGCCGCGCCATTCAGCAGCTGAATACGGTCTAAATAAGGTGTGCAGTCGACACAATTTCGTAGCTCGGTTTGCAAATAAGCGTACAGCTTGTCGTTGGCGGCAGGGATCACAAATTTGAGGTCGTCAAGCCGCTGCGCGCACCAGGCGATAGTCTGCAAAAAGGCCGGTGCGAGATAGCGCGCTTCGGCCATGCGGCTGCCGGGTAATACCGCCAGCCAACGCGCCTCCATGTCAAGATCCAACTGCCGGCGATAGTCGGCTTGCCGCGCTTGCAGCGGGATCGCGTCAGCCAGTGGATGGCCAACAAATTTCACCGGCACCGCATGCTCGGCATAAAACCTCGCCTCGAACGGAAATAGCGCCAGCATCAGATCGACCGACTGTTTGATTTTTACGACGCGTTTTTGACGCCACGCCCAGACACTGGGGCTGACATAATGTACAGTTTTGATGCCGGCAGCGCGCAGCTTGCGTTCTATTGCTAAGTTGAAGTCCGGCGAGTCGATGCCGATAAACACATCCGGTCGTGTCGCCAGGCAAAACTCGGTAATGTCACGCCGAATGCGCAGCAGTTCCGGCAGGCGCTTGAGGGGTTCGAACAAACCCATGACTGATAAGCGCTCCAGCGGCGTGCGGCTGTTTAACCCCTCTTGCTGCATGTGCGCGCCACCGATGCCGCTAAAAGATACGGCGCAATGCCTGGCACGCAGTGCGGTCATCAACGCGCCACCCAGCAGATCACCGGAGGCTTCACCCGCTAGCAGCGTGATGTTAAGACTGGATTGTGCTGGAAGTTGCACTTACACGACGGTCGAACGAGGGGCAAGATAGCGGTCGTAGCTGGTGAAAACTTGTGCCAACACGCTGCGCAGCCGCTGCACGCGCATCAGTTCAAAATACCACGCTCGGTCGATTCGATGGAGTCGATCAATACTTGCAAAGCCGGTTCATCCTCACTCATGCTTTTGATTTCCTGCACGGCCTGGTCGAGCTTCAAACCGCGCCGGTAAAGCATGCGGTAGGCTTTTTTGATGGCCGCAATCGCCTCCCTGCTAAAGTCGCGGCGCCGCAGGCCTTCGACATTAAACGTTCGGACGACGGCCGGCTGGCCCAAGGCAAACATATAAGCCGGCAGGTCTTTGACGATATGCGAAGCCATGCCCGCATAGGCGTGCGCGCCTATGCGGCAATATTGATGCACCAGCACGTAACCGCTCAAAATGGCCCAGTCGCCGACCAGCACATGGCCGGCCAGCGACGCGTGGTTCACCATGGTCACATGATCCCCAACCATGCAGTCGTGGCCCACATGACTGTAAGCCATCAATAGGTTGTGGCTACCAATGCGGGTCAGGGACTCGTCTTGCACGGTACCACGATGCACCGTGACGCCTTCGCGGATGATATTGTGATCGCCAATCTCCAGCCGTGTTGGCTCGCCCTTGTATTTAATATCAGGCGTATCTTCGCCGACGGTAGAAAATTGATAAATCTGATTGTACTCACCGATGCTGGTGGGACCTTTGACGACAACATGTGAGGCAATTTTGCTGCCCGTGCCAATTTCCACGTCTGCGCCAACAATGCTCCACGGGCCGATTTCTACGTCGTCGGCGATCGAGGCGGACGGGTCGATGATGGCTCTAGGGTCAATCAAGGTTCGCTCTTCCTGTCGGCACAAATTATGGTGGCAGAGCAAACAAACTTTTCGTCTACACTGGCTTTGCAGGCAAACTTCCAAATACCACGTTTCTCGGCCACCAATTCGGCCTCCAGGCGGAGTTGATCGCCCGGCATGACTTTGCGTTTGAAGCGGGCGTTATCACAGCCGACAAAATAGTAAATGGAGCCATCCACCGGCTTCTTGCCGGACGTTTTAAAGCCCAGAATGCCCGCCGCCTGCGCCATCGCCTCGAGTATTAAAACTCCCGGCAAAATGGGCAGCTCTGGAAAGTGACCATTGAAATACGGCTCGTTAATGCTCACATTTTTCAGCGCCACAATCGACTTCCCCGGCTCCAGCTCTAGGACGCGGTCGACCAATAAAAATGGGTACCTATGCGGTAAGTATTCTTTTATTTCAGTAACATCCATAAGCATGTTGGTAGCCTTGATGAAGAGTGAATGTATCGCACTTTGCCGCTGCGTGCTGCGAAGTTTTTATTCGACCTCACGGCTGAGTTTTTTTTCCAGCGCGACAAGGCGTTTATGTAATTTGTCTAACTGCAGAAAGCGCACCGCATTTTTTTGCCAGGCCGCATGCTTCGACAATGCAGTGCCCGACGAATAGACGCCGGCGTCGGTGATCGACTTGCTCACCAGCGTCATGCCGGTGACGGTGACGTTGTCGGCAATGCTAAGGTGGCCGGCCACACCAACGCCGCCACCGAGCGAACAGTTCGCGCCAATTTTAGCGCTGCCGGCAATGCCCACACAGCCAGCCACTGCGGTATCTTCTCCAATTTCGACATTGTGCGCGATTTGCACCTGATTATCGATGATTACCCGCTTACCGATGACAGTATTTTGCAAAGCACCACGGTCAATGCTAGTGCAAGCGCCGATTTCCACGTCGTCACCGATAATCACCGAACCCAACTGGTGTATTTTGACCCACCCCTCGGGCGATGGCGCAAAACCAAAGCCGTCGGCGCCGATAACCGTGCCACTGTGAATGCGCACCCGCGCGCCGATACAAACAGCATGATAAATCGTCACGTTAGCGGCAATATCACTGCCACTACCGATCTGCGTGCCGGCGCCAATAAATGCGCCGGCGCCAATGGCAACACCGTCAGCCAGACTCACGCCGGCTGCTACGCAACAATGCGGACCCAGGCTAACACCTTCCCCCAGGCTTGCGCTCGGGTCAACGGCGGCGCTGGGATGAATACCGGGCGTTGCTACCGGCGCACAATCGAACAAGCGCGAGATTTTTGCGTACGCCAGATACGGGTCTTCAACCAACAGGCAGTCGATCGTGCACTCGGGCGCCAGTCGCGCCGGCAGTATGACGGCCGAAGCCGCGCTGGCAGACAAGTATTTAGCATGCTGTTTGTCGGCGACAAAACTGATATCGCCCGCCACGGCCACATGCAACGCGGCAAGCCCGTTGATTTTACGTGCGGGATCACCACGTAATTCAGCGCCGGCAACGGCAGCCAAGTGTGCAAGGGTATGGGGCACAGGTAATGCCTTACACCGTGCTAGCGATTATTTGCTCTGGTTCAAGCGGTCGGTCACCTTCGCAGTAATGCTATAGTCAGTATCGGCATGCATCGCGACCTGGCGATCCAGAATAAGACCAATTTTCTCTGCTTCTATCAAGTCGGAAACGATTTCTTTCACTTTAGGTGACATCTCAACCAGCAGCTCCTGCAATACATCTTTCTCCGAAGTCTGCAACCGTTTCGCCATGTGCTCAAGATCGGCACGATTGGCAGTGATCTTTTTTTGCTGTGTCGCTTTCTTGGCGGCGCTCATGACGGCAGCATCTTTCTGCAGCGCTTCTATCTGCCCCGTGACTTTTTTCTTTAATGCTTCGAATTCTTTTTTGCTATTCGCGTAGTCATCGTCTTTTTGCAATTTTTTCAAGCGCTGTTTGGCGACCTCGGTGTTAAACACCGCCTCTTGAACACTGAGCACCACGATTTTCCCCTGCGCCATAACAGCGCTGCTAGCGAGCACCATCAGTACAACAACAAAAGCCTGAATTCGTCTTATCACAATAAACCTCCTCTCGATAAATGTTAGAAACCACGACCCAGCGAAAACTGGAACACTTGAGTTTTGTCTTCCCGGCTGTCATTCAGCGGCTTGGCCACGCTAAACGACAGCGGGCCAAAGCCGGTAATCCACGTTAGCCCCACTCCTACCGAATAGCGCAGTTCGTCGGCGTCAATGTCGAAGCAGTTGATTTGCGTCACGCCACACTCGGTGTTAAACACGTTACCGGTGTCGACGAAAAACGCCGACCGCAACGATCGCTGATCTTTAACGAACGGCAGCGGGAACAGTAGCTCGATACCCGCCTCAAGCGACACATTGCCGCCAAACGGATCCGGATCGTCGGGTACGTCTTGCACAAGCAGCTTTCCAGTTGCAGCATCAAACTGGTAAGCCGCATCCTCGAATGACTGGATAAAGGCGGCCCCCCGAATGGACGACAGTGGATAATTTCTGGCGGCTGTGCTGCGCGGGCCGAGCGTATTGCTTTTGAAACCCCTTACCGAGCCAAACCCGCCCGAATAAAAATTCTTGAAAAACGGTAGTCCTTCAGTGTCGCCATAACCGTCACCGTAGCCCAACTCGGTACGAAAGCGCAAAGTCAACGAACGCCACAGCGGTACAAAGTATTGCCCATTATAAGTGAGTTTGTAGTACTCAAGATCACTGCCCGGCAGTGAAAATTCCGCTGCAAGGCTCTGGGAAGCGCCGCGGGTCGCCAATTGACCGCGGTTCAGGGTTGATTGTGTCCAACTGGCGGTAAGCGGGAACAGGTTGAACTCATCACCTTCACGGTCAAGAAATCCGTTCTGCACGGTGCTGTCTAACAAATCTGGCGTGACTGGCGCCGTAACCGCCGGAACTTCGGCTGTTATCACATTGCCGTCATCGTCAAGCTCCGGCGGAATGCGCGGTTCGACGATGTAGACATTCACGTTGTCATTCAGCCGCGGACTGCCAATAATCTCCTGCACGGCGAATTGGCCAGTCGAGATCTTGGTGTTGTTGTAACCAAGGCTGAAACCCAGCCGTTGCGTTTCCTTGATCGGGTAACCAAAACTCACGGTGCCGCCGTAGGTGTCGGTGGAAAACCGCGAGATATTCACTTCGTCCAGATCAGTCGAGCGAAAGAACAGGCTAAAGCCACGGCTGACGCCGTCTTCGGTGTAATACGGGTTGACGTAGTTGAGGCTGTAATTGGTTTGAAATCTGCTGGTATTGATGCCGATACCAACGCGTTTGCCGCTACCCAGAAAGTTGTTCTGTTGAATGTTGGCGCCAATGATAAGTCCCGCATCCTGGGCGAAGCCGATACTGGCGCCAATGCTGCCCGAAGGCTGTTCCTCTACCGAGTATTCGACATCAACCAAATCGTCGCTGCCCGCCACTTCCGGGGTCTCGACCTCGACCTCTTTAAAAAACCCAAGCCGTTCGAGGCGCACGCGCGATTGTTCTATTTTCTGCCGCGAAGCCGGCGCCGATTCCATCTGCCGCATTTCGCGGCGCAATACTTCATCGGCGGTTTTGGTATTACCGCGGTAATCGATACGGCGCACATAGGTGCGCTTACCCGGGTCGACAAAAAACTTGATCGCGACGCTATTGCCTTTATCTTTAATTTCCGGGACACCCTTCACTTCCGCGAAAGTATAGCCCTCGTCGCCGAGTCGATTGGTGATGAACTCTTCGGTTCTGGTGACGCGTATCTGCGAGAAACTCTGTTCCGGCTGGATCAGCAAGTATTTGCGCAGCTCATCTTCCGCGAGAATGATGTCGCCGGAAAGACTGACGTCGTCGACCGTGTATTTCTCACCCTCGGTAATATTCACGGTAATGTACACGGCGTCGCGGTCCGGAGTAATCGACACCTGGGTTGACTCAAGATTAAAACGGACGTAGCCGCGATCGCGATAATACGACTCCAGTGTTTCCAGGTCGCCCGCTAATTTTTCCTTCGAATACTTATCATTACCGGTAATGAAAGACAACCAACCGGTGGTGTTCAATTCCAGTAAATCGGTCAATTCTTCATCGTCGTACACGGTGTTGCCGACAATATTGATGTGTTTGATCTTCGCGACCGAGCCTTCGTTCACGTTGATATTCACCGCCACCCGGTTACGCGGTTGCTCATCGATCTCGGATTCAATTTTTGCGTCGTAACGGCCCTGGCTGACATACTGACGCTGCAGTTCCAGTTGCATGCCTTCCAGCGTGGAGCGTTTAAACACTCGGCCCACCGCCAGGCCTGAATCTTTTAACCCGTCAAGCAAGGCGTCGGTTTCAATCGCTTTATTGCCTTCAATATTGATTTCACTGATCGATGGCCTTTCCTTGACGCGCACGACTAACACGTCGCCATCACGCGCCAACTGCAAGTCGTCGAAATTACCGGTCTTGAACAACACCTTCGCACCACTGACCAGGTCGGCCTGGTCGATCTTTGTGCCGACCGCGATCGGCATGGCATTGAACACGCTGCCCGCCGATATGCGTTGCAAACCTTCAACCCGAATGTCTGACACGGTAAACGACGTTTGCTTCGGCAATTGAAAAGGCGCCGTTGCCTGCTTGCTCGAGGGCGCTTGTGCGGCTTCCTGTGCCTGCGCCACGCTGGCGAGTAGCAGCAAAAATACCATCATGCGTCGATAATCTATAACCAATACCACTACCTTAAATTTGCTGACTAAAACCAAATCATCGCCGCGGCCGCTGCGGCGGCGCAACTGTTCGATGTCCGGCGGATTTATTACTCGTTAAAGACGGGAAAAGTCATTGAAGAACGCTAATAGCATAACGCCAACTATCATCAGCATACCCACCTGCTGCCCCGCTATTTGTATGCGATCCGACAATGGACTGCCTTTTACCCATTCGATCAGATAAAACAGCAAATGGCCGCCATCAAGGACCGGAATCGGCAGTAAATTCAGCACCCCCAGGCTAACGCTCAGCAATGCCAGAAAACCAAGATATGATTGCCAGCCCGACTGTGCCGAATCGCCGGCCACCTTAGCAATGGTTATCGGGCCACTCAAGTTTTTTGCCGAAATTTGTCCGAGCAGCATTTTCTTGATCGACAACAAGGTAAATTTTGACAACTGCCAGGTGCGCGCAACAGCCGCTTTAGCGGCACCGAATATCGAATAGTTGTAGTCGCGCAACATATATTCCGGCCACTCGCCTACCTTCGGCGCCACGCCGACACGGCCAATCTCGCGGCCGTCTTCACCGACCACACGCCGCGGCGTCAGACTAACATTGAGCGATTCGCCGTCGCGCATGATTTGCAAGTCAATGCCCTGTTCGGGGTGCTGCTGCACATAATCCACCCATTGATCCCAGCTCTCCATCAGCTGCCCATTGGACCTCACTATTTTATCACCGCGCTTCAAGCCCGCCTGCTCCGCCGCGCTGTTGGGCACGATTTCGGCAACCGTTAATTCGACTTTTGGTCTAAACAGCGTCACCCCAAGACCCGCAAACAGGTCGGGTTGCTCCTGCCCTTGCAACCAGTCATTCAGCTCAGCATCGGCGTCGTAGATCAAATCAGAATCGGGAAATTTTGCACTGATGCTTAGCGTGCCGCTTTCACCGAGGCGCTCCAGCAGACGCAATGACAGCGCCCGCCGGGTTGGTGTTTCGTGGCCATCGATAGCGACAATTTCCTGCCCGGGTGAAAGGCCCGCCTGGGCAGCCAACGAATCAGGTGCTACCGTGTCAATGACCGGCGCTACGCCGCGCTCGCCGGCCAAAAAGACTAACCAGAGCGCGAAAGCCGCAAATATCAGATTTGCCACCGGCCCTGCCAGCACAATTGCAATGCGCGCATACACCGATTTCTGCGTGAACGCCTGTTCCAGTTCGGCAGCCGCCACTTCACCTTCGCGCTCGTCCAGCATTTTGACGTAACCGCCCAGCGGCAGGGCGGCGATCACAAACTCAGTGCCTTGCTTGTCGTACCAGCGATACAGCGGCGAACCGAAGCCGATGGAGAAGCGCAAGACTTTGACACCGTTACGCCGCGCCACCCAAAAATGCCCGTATTCGTGAAACGTGACGAGAATCCCCAGGGTAAAAATGGTGACGACTATGGTTTGCACTATTTCCAAACGTTCACTCTCCTATTAAATCGTCCCGTCAAAGCGCTAACGCGGCGGCGTGCTCGATGGCGACCCGTCGAGCGGTTTGATCCTGCTGTTTGACCACTTCCAGGGTTTCCAGTTCATAGCTTTCTGTATACGCCAGCGCGTGTTCGATCACCGCTGCAATTGCCGTGAATTTGATTTGTTCACTCAAAAACGCCTGCACCGCGATTTCATTGGCGGCGTTTAGTATAACAGCGCTGGCCCCACCGGCCGTGGCCGCTTCCCTGGCCAACGCCAGGCAAGGGAAACGTGCATAGTCGGGCACTTCAAAATCCAGTTGGCCGATGGCAATCAGATCCAGCGGCTCAACACCGGCGTTAACGCGATCTGGCCAGGCCAGGCCGTGGGCGATCGGGGTACGCATATCCGGATTACCCAATTGCGCCAGCACCGAGCCGTCGACATATTGCACCAGAGAATGAATGATGCTCTGCGGGTGCAACACAATGTCGATATCAACCGGCTTGGCATTGAATAACCAGCAGGCTTCGATCAGTTCAAGCCCTTTGTTCATCATGGTTGCGGAGTCAACCGAGATCTTGCGGCCCATTTGCCAGTTCGGATGGGCAACGGCCTGCTCGACGCTCATGTGCTGCAGCTCAGGCAGCGGTGTATGACGAAACGGTCCGCCCGACGCGGTGAGAATAATACGTTGTACTTCGGCGGGAAAGCCGCCCGCCTGATAGGCACCGGGCATACACTGAAAAATGGCGTTATGTTCGCTGTCGATCGGTAGCAAGGTAGCATCGGCGGCACGCACTGCTTGCATAAATTGCCGGCCGGCCATAACGAGGCTTTCCTTGTTTGCCAACAACACTTTTTTGCCGGCGTGCACTGCCGCCAGCGTCGACTCCAAACCCGCGCTACCCACAATCGCCGCCATGACCGCGTCGACCTCGCTATGCGCGGCCACGCTGACCAAGCCTTCTTCGCCCGCCAGCACCTCGGTCGGCAGGCCCTGGCTGCGTATTTGCTGTTGCAGATCGGCTGCCGCCGCTGTGTCGCGCAGCACTGCGTAGCGTGGCTTAAATTCTATGCATTGGCGCAACAGCGCCGCCACGCTGCTGTTGGCAGCCAGCGCAAACACCCGCCAGCGGTGCGCATGGCGGCGCATCACGGCGAGCGTGTTCTCGCCAATTGAGCCAGTAGACCCCAGAATTGCAACGTTTTGTTGTATTTCAGTCACGTACTATCACCAATCCGTTAAAATTGCACAGAGGGCAAATATTGGCGCGGCGGCGGTCAGGCTGTCGAGCCGGTCGAGCACACCCCCGTGACCCGGTAGCGCCGTACCGCTGTCTTTTACACCACGATGGCGCTTGAGCATGCTTTCCAGCAGATCACCCAGTACCGATGCCAGCGCGGTAAGCACGCTAATGACCGCCAGCGTCAGCATCGACATCGCCGCCCAAGGCTGAAAACTGCCGACCACCGTCGCCAACAGCAAGGCGCTGACCAGCCCGCCGGCAAGGCCTGCCCAGGACTTTCCCGGACTGACCCGCGCCGCCAGCTTGCGTTTACCAAACGCACGGCCGGCAAAGTAGGCGCCAATGTCAGCTGCAGCGACCACCGCCGCCAGATAGATAATCAACCAGATCTCGTAGCCGATCCCGCGCAAGTAGGCCACGGCAAGCCAGGCCGGCGCCAGCACCAACACACCCATCAATGCCCGCACAGCTTGCGATCCCCACAACTGCGCACTGGCCGGATAACTCTGAACCCACAGCAGTGCAACGGCCCACCAGACACAGGCGGCACCCAACATCTGCCGGGTACGCGCCGCATCCCACACGCCGAACGTGCCACAGTACAGCCCCAACAGGACGAGCAGCAGTGCAAACAAAGCAAGATAAGCAAGCTTGGCGGGTAACTCAGTGAAACCGCACAAATTCGCCCACTCCCAGCTGGCTAACAGGAATATGGCGGCAGCCATAACATTAAACGGCCCGGCGGGCAAGAGTAAGGCGCTACCCCCCAGTATGAATAGCAGTAACAAACCGGTGATAACACGTTGTTTAAGCAAGGTTTTGCACTTGCTCGCCTGAGCGGCCAAAGCGGCGTTGGCGACCGGCATAGTCACGCAGGGCTGTGTCGAAATCCTGGGTGCTGAAATCGGGCCAGTAGGCCTCGGTAAAATACAGCTCACTATAGGCAAACTGCCACAGTAAAAAATTGCTGATGCGATGATCGCCCCCGGTACGAATGCACAAATCAGGCTTGGGCAGATCATGCAAACAGGTATGCTGATCAACGAGTTCGGGGGTGATCTCATCCAATGCCAGCTGTCCGTGCATTGCTTTAGCGGCAATTTGTTTGGCGGCTTCGACGATATCCCATTGCCCGCCATAGTCGGCGGCGATCACCAGCGTTCGCGCATGGAACTGCGCCGTTCTCTGTTCCGCGCCTTCGATCAAGCGCAGTAGTTTGTTGCTGAAGCGGCGACGGTCACCGATCACCCGTAGCCTTACTTCCTTGTCGACAAGCTTGTCAATTTCTTGCTTAAGGTAGGTTTGAAACAGAAGCATCAGGGCGTCGACTTCGAGCTTCGGGCGCCGCCAGTTTTCGCTGCTGAAGGCAAACAAGGTCAGCACTTCAATACCGTAATCGCCGCAGGCCTCGAGCACGCTGCGCACTCTTTCGACGCCGGCCTTGTGGCCGGCCGAACCCGGCAACCGGCGCTGCCTGGCCCAGCGGTTATTGCCGTCCATGATAATTGCGACGTGGCGCGGCATATTGTGCGGTTCCACGGCGGAATTGCTGTCTAATGCTGACATGCGCGTTCAACCAGAAGTGCGTACTGCCGAACGGAAATGCGGCGTTATATCTCGATTAAGTCTTCTTCTTTGGCTGCCAGGGCTTTTTCCACCTCGGCAACAAACCGATCCGTCAGCTTTTGAATCGAATCTTCCGCGCGGTGTTCTTCGTCTTCGCCGATTTCTTTGTCTTTCAGCAGGCCTTTGACATCGCCCATCGCGTCGCGGCGTATATTGCGAATCGAAACGCGCGTATTCTCCGCCTCCTGCTTGGCCTGGCGAATAAAAACCTTGCGCGTTTCTTCGGTCAGCGCGGGCATCGGAATACGAATCAAATTACCGCTGGTAGCCGGATTCAAACCCAAATCGGATTTTAGTATGGCTTTTTCAATATCCGGCACCAGCTGCTTCTCCCAGGGCGAAAGCGCCAGCGTGCGCGCGTCTTCAACGTTGATGTTGGCGACCTGATTGAGCGGCGTCTCGGTACCGTAATAATCGATTTTGATACCGTCCAAAATGCTCGGGTGCGCCCTGCCCGTGCGAATGCGGTTAAAAGCGGCAGACAGCGCATCCAAACTTTTTTGCATGCGCTGTCGCGCATCGCTTGAAATTTCATTGATCACAATTGTTCTCCATAGCTTTATTCTATGACGGTGCCTTCTGATCCACCCATCACGATGCTCAACAATGCGCCTGCCTTGGCCATTTTGAATACACGCACCAGCATATTGTGGTCGCGACAGAGGCAAATCGCGGTAAGATCCATGACCCCCAGTTTTTGCTCCAACACTTGATCGTAACTAAGCCGTTCGTAGCGGCTAGCGCTTGGGTCCTGAATAGGATCGGCCGAATAGACGCCGTCAACCTTGGTGGCTTTTAGCACCAGTTCGGCTTCTATTTCGATGGCACGCAAACAGGCGGCGGAGTCGGTGGTGAAAAACGGGTTACCGGTGCCAGCACAGAAAACAACAACGTCGCCCGTCTCCAGATAACGCATGGCCTGGCGGCGGTCGTAATGGTCGACCACACCACTCATGGGAATGGCCGACAGTATACGGCTGGCAATGTTGGAGCGCTCGAGCGCATCGCGCATCGCCAGCCCGTTCATCACAGTCGCCAGCATACCCATATGATCGCCGGTGACACGATCCATGCCAGCCGCTTGCAAGGCCGCGCCGCGAAACAAATTGCCACCGCCAATCACGAGACCAACTTGCACGCCAATGCCGACTAACTGGCCGATTTCCAGCGCCATGCGGTCGAGCACTTTCGGATCTATGCCGAAGTTCTCGTCACCCATCAGCGCCTCGCCACTCAACTTGAGCAGGATGCGCTTGTATTTCCGATCTTTGCCTGGCTGGGTCATGGTCACTACTTTGCTAACTACTCGGTTTTGAGCTGCGCGGCAACTTCTTCGGCGAAATCCACCTCTTCCTTTTCGATGCCTTCACCCACTTCAAAGCGCTGGAAGCTCAACACCTTCGCACCGGCCTTTTCTACCAGCTTGCCCACTTTGACGTCGGGATCCTTGACAAACGGCTGTTCAGTGAGGCTGGCCTCGGCCAGAAACTTGCGCACCCGACCCTCAACCATTTTTTCGACGATCTCTGCCGGTTTGCCGCTGTTTTGCGCTTGCACAGTATAAATTTCACGCTCTTTGGCAATCAGGTCCTGCGCTACTTCATCCGGACTCACAAACTGGCTGTTCATCGCCGCTATATGCATAGCGACATCACGCGCCAGTTCAGGGTTGCCGCCTTGCAGGACGGTGACAACCGCAATTCTTTTGTTACCGTGGACATAGCTGCCGACCACACCGTTGTCAGCGGTCGCGCGATGCAAGCGGCGCACCGAAATATTTTCCCCGATTTTTTGTACCAACGCTTCGCGTTTGGATTCGAGCCCGGCGTCCATCAGCGCGCCGATCGTTGTGGCAGTGCCGTCGAATGCGGCGTCCAGTACGGCGTTAACGAAACCCAAAAAATTGTCGTCGCGGGCAACGAAGTCGGTTTCGCTATTGACCTCGAGCAAGACTGCTTTGCTATTGTCATCGGCAATTTTAATCGCAACGACGCCGTCGGCCGCCGTGCGACCCGATTTTTTAGCGGCCTTCATACCGCTGGACTTGCGCAAATCTTCAATCGCCTGCTCGATGTCGCCACCGGCGGCTGCTAGTGCATTTTTGCAGTCCATCATCGGCAGACCGGTGCGCTCACGCAGTTCCTTTACAAGTGCTGGTTTCACCTTGGTCATTCTTTAATCGTCCTCCACTTGTGACGAGCAATGGATGCTTTGTGGGCAACCTGGATATGTTTCGCCGCGACCGGCGGGCTTTATATAGGAAAAGGGGGCCACGCCCCCTTTCTTATTGTGAAGAGCTGGCTGACTATTGCTCCACGGCTTGTTCTTCCGCGCTGCTGTCAACCTCAACAAATTCGTCTTTGCTGCTAACACCCATCGTTTCGCCTTTGCCTTCGACACAAGCATCCGCAACCGCGGTGACGAACAATTTGACCGAGCGAATCGCGTCGTCATTGCCCGGAATCACGTAATCGATTCCGTCCGGGTTACTGTTGCTGTCAACGATGCCAATAACGGGAATGCCCAACTTGTTCGCTTCGGTGACCGCAATGCGCTCATGGTCAACGTCAACCACAAACAAGGCGTCGGGCAAGCCGCCCATATCCTTGATGCCGCCGATACTGCGTTCCAGTTTTTCCTTGGCGCGTAAACGCATCAAAGCTTCTTTTTTGGTGATTTTTTCAAAGGTGCCGTCGGCTTCCTGCGCTTCCAGCTCGCGATAGCGTTTGATCGACGCGCGGATCGTCTTGTAGTTGGTCAGCATGCCGCCAAGCCAGCGATGGCTAACGTAAGGCATGCTTACCCGTTCGGCCTCTTCTTTGATGATTTTCCCGGCCGCGCGCTTGGTGCCAACAAACAGTATTTTGTTGTTGTTTTGCGCCAGTTGTTTGACGAAGGCAAAGGCCTCGTTGGCAGCCGGAACCGTGTGTTCCAGATTGATGATGTGGATCTTGTTGCGCGCGCCGAAGATGTATTGCGCCATCTTCGGGTTCCAATAGCGCGTTTGGTGTCCAAAATGAACGCCAGCTTGCAACATGTCGCGCATGCTGATAATAGTAGTCATGTAAAATTCCTGTAGGGTTATGCCTCCACATATCCCATACGCCTACCCGGCTGCAGTTATACTGCGCCCAGGCACCCAAGCCCATGTGACGATATGTGTGTGTCGTTGCGGTTGAATAAGTGCGCGCGCTTTATACCATAAGCCAGTGGCGACTTAAAGGTTTGCGCGTTGAAAGCCCGCAATATTGTAAAAACCCGGTTATAATGTCACCGTTAGTTACAGTGGTGGTTGTCGATATGATACTCCCGCCAATTCAAGGTCATTGTTTAGAGTTCCCCTTCATGCAAGCAGGCATTAAATCGCCGGAAGAAGTTAATAAGATGCGCGTGGCTGGCCGGCTGGCCGCTGACGTGCTGGAAATGATCACGCCGCATGTTGTGCCAGGTATTAGCACCGGCGAGCTGGATCGTATTTGTCATGCTTATATCGTCGACGAACTAGATGCTATTCCCGCGCCGCTTAACTATAAGGGCTTTCCGAAGTCAATTTGCACGTCGGTCAACCAGGTGATCTGCCATGGTATTCCGGCCGATAAAAAACACCTGCGTGACGGCGATATTATCAACATTGATATTACCGTTATCAAGGACAGTTACCATGGCGATACCAGCAAGATGTTTGCGGTCGGCAAGGTGGCCAGCCATGCAAAGCGGCTGATGCGTATTACGCAGGAAAGCCTGTATAAGGCCATCGAGCTGGTTCGCCCAGGCACTCATCTGGGCGATGTCGGCCATGTTATTCAAACCTACGCTGAAGCTAATTACTACTCGGTTGTGCGCGAATACTGCGGCCACGGCATCGGCCGCGCGTTTCATGAAGAGCCTCAGGTGCTGCACTATGGCCGCCCGGGCACCGGCCTGGAATTGCGTGAAGGCATGACCTTTACCATAGAACCCATGCTGAACGCCGGTAAACGGCACACCAAGCTGTCGAAGAAAGACGGCTGGACCGTTGAGACCAAAGACGGACGCCTCTCGGCGCAGTGGGAACATACGCTTGTAGTGACCGCGACTGGCTGCGATGTGCTTACTGCACGTCGCGACGAACCGTTCTAGCAATGTTGGCTCCAGCACGGGTGCAAGAACCCATTGATGCAGCACAACTCGACACGCTCAACGCTGCGCCCGACGCCAATGCCTACAAAGACATTCTGGCCCACGCCCAGCACCAGTTCGATGCCGCGTTCCTCGCCAACGAAGATATCCGCCAGCTGATTAACCGCCGCGCCGCGTTGGTCGACACTGTTCTACGCGCTGCCTGGTCGCACTTCGCGCCAGCCAAGCAAAGCTTTGCCTGCCTGGTGGCCGTCGGTGGCTACGGTCGCGGCGAACTGCACCCGCATTCTGATATCGACCTGTTGATCCTGTTACGGCGCACGCGCGACGCGCCGCCCAAACTGAACATTACCGGTTTCGTCACGTTTTTGTGGGATATCGGCTTAAAGATTGGCCACAGCGTACGCTCGATTCGACAGTGCCGGGAAAAAGCGCGCGCAGAGATCAGCGTTGCAACCAACCTGATGGAAGCGCGCCTGATTGCCGGCCCACAACACGTTTTCCACTCCATGTGCGCGCAAATCGGCCCGGATAAAATCTGGCCTGACCAGGCGTTCTTCAAAGCCAAGTGGGATGAGCAAAAAAACCGCCACGACAAATACGCCGACAGCGAGTACAACCTCGAACCCAATGTAAAGAGTTCGCCCGGGGGGTTGCGCGACATTCAAACCATTGGCTGGGTCACAAAGCGCCATTTCTACGCCAGCGATATTAACGCGCTGGTCGAGCGGGGTTTTGTCCATCGCGAAGAGTTTGAACAGTTGCGCGCAGGCGAGAGCTTTTTATGGAAAGTACGTTATGGGCTGCATATGCTCAGCCAACGCTGCGAAGACCGTCTTTTATTCGACTACCAACGCCAGTTGGCGCCCATATTTGGTTTTGAAGATGACACGCGAGGCTTGGCGGTCGAACAGTTTATGCAAGTGTATTATCGCTGGGCAATGCAGTTGAGTTTGTTAAATGAAATTCTCATGCAGCATTTTGACGATGCAATTCTGCAAGCCTGCAAACCGGAAACCGTGCTCAACATCAACACGCGGTTTCGAGTACGCAACGGTTATATCGAAGCGGCCAACGCCAAGGTATTTGAAAAAAAGCCCTCGGCATTGCTGGAAATTTTCGCCATCCTCGGGCGGCGCGAAGCGATCAGCGGCGTACGCGCTTCCACTATCCGCCTAATCCGCCAGAACGTGCATTTGATCGATGACAAATTTCGCACCGCGGCGCGCAACAATGCGTTGTTCATGCAACTTTTGCGCTCGCAAAATAAAGTGGCGCGGCAACTGCGCCGCATGAATCGCTACGGTGTGCTGGGTGCCTACTTACCTGAGTTTGGCCACATCGTCGGGCAAATGCAGCACGATCTGTTTCACATCTACACGGTTGACGCCCACACGCTGAAAGTGATCAAAAACATGCGCCGCTTCGGCTACCCGGAGGCCGCCGAGCGCTTTCCGGTGGCGGCCAAGGTTGTGAATCGCCTGCCGAAAATAGAACTGCTATACGTCGCCGGCTTGTATCACGATATTGCCAAGGGTCGAGGCGGCAACCACTCCGAATTGGGTGCAGTGGATGTGCGCCGGTTCTGCGAGCAGCACGGGTGCTCCGAAACAGATACCGATTTGGTAGTTTGGCTGGTCGAAAACCACCTGGTAATGTCGTCCGTGGCGCAACGCCAGGATATTCTCGACCCGGATGTGATTCACAGATTTGCCCACCGGGTCGGCAACCAGACGACGCTGGACTATCTGTACGCGCTGACGGTCGCGGATATTAATGCGACCAATCCCACGCTATGGAACTCGTGGCGCGCATCACTGCTGCGGCAGCTTTATTTTGCGGTCAAGCGAGCACTGCGGCGCGGTCTAGAAAATCAGGTCGATCTGCAACAAAGCGTTACGGCAACGCGACAGGCCGCCATCGCAAAACTGGCAACCAAAGGACACAATAGTGAGCAGGTGTTGGCGCTATGGGCCGACCTGGGCGACGATTATTTTCTACGCGAAAGCTCAAACGATATCGCCTGGCACGCCGAATTGATTGCCGCACAACAAGGCCGCAATACACCGTTGGTAGCGATCAAGGAATCAACCCTTGCAAAGTCTGAGGGTGCTACGCAAATCTTTGTTTATACCCGTAATCAGGGTTATATATTTGCCCTCTGCGCCGCCACACTGGAACATCTGGATTTGAATGTTCAGGACGCGCGTATTTTTGTGTCACGTAATGACTTCACGCTGAACACTTTTTTTGTACTCGACAGAGAAGGTATGCCGATCGGTAATAATCCCGAGCGCGTGCAGCAAATTCAGCGTGTGCTGACCAACGAATTGCAAAACAGCACACCCGTTGCAGACACAGTCCAGCGGCGCACGCGCCGGCAGTTAAAGCTGTTTGCCATACCTACCGTGGTCAATATTCATCACGATCATGCCAGGGGTCATACTGTATTGGAAGTGTTGACCCCGGACCGGCCTGGGTTGCTGGCGCGGCTGGGGCAGATATTTTTGAGCTTCGGCGTCAAGCTGGTAAACGCCAAAATCACCACCCTCGGCGAACGGGTTGAAGACGTTTTCTTTATCACCGACGCGCATGATCAACCGATCAACGACCCGGAGAGTTGCGAACGCATCCGCGTTGAAATCTGCAGGCAGCTTGACGCCGAGGCCAACAAGCACGACGCAGTTGCGCAAAACCGTTAGTTAAACCAATGAACCCCGATCTTGCGAAACTGCAGCCCTACCCGTTCGAAAAGCTCGCGGCACTCAAAAATGATTGCGCCCCACCCGCAAACCTGCCGCACATCTCCCTCTCCATCGGCGAGCCGAAACATGCCGCCCCGGCTTTTGTCGCCGAACGCCTGCTGCAACACAGCGACTGCCTGGCGTGTTACCCAACCACGCGCGGTCTCGATAGCCTACGACAGGCGATACAACAATGGCTGCTGCGGCGCTTCGATCTCGGCGCTACCGAACTAAGCCATGAACAACACATCTTGCCGCTGAACGGCACGCGCGAAGGCCTGTTCGCCATCGCCCAGTGCGTAATCGATAGCAGCACAGAGGCACGTGTGTTAATGCCCAATCCGTTCTACCAGATTTACGAAGGCGCGACGCTGCTGGCGGGTGCCGAACCGTACTACATGAACTGCGTGCAGGAAAATGCCTTTCTGCCCGATCTAAATGCCGTGCCAGCAGAAGTGTGGCAAGACTGCCAGTTAATTTACATTTGCTCACCCGGCAACCCGGCCGGTGCAGTGACGGGAAACGATTGTCTGCAGCAGCTTATTGCCCTTGCCGATACCTGGGACTTCAGCATCGTAGCCGACGAGTGTTATGCCGACATCTATACCTCGGGTACACCACCGGTTGGCTTGTTGCAAGCGTGCGCGGCGCTGGGCCGCAACGACTTCAAGCGCTGCCTGGTCATGCACAGCCTGTCGAAACGCTCTAACCTGCCAGGCCTGCGCTCTGGTTTCGTCGCTGGCGATGCGCAATTGATCGACGTTTTTTACCGCTATAGAACCTATCACGGCTGCGCCATGCCGCTGCAAACCCAATATGCCAGCATCGCGGCCTGGCAGGATGAACAGCATGTAGTGCTCAATCGCGCCCTGTACAAGCAAAAGTTTGATGCCGTGCTGGAAATTCTCACGCCGGTGATGGACGTACAAGCACCGGCTGCAAGTTTTTACTTATGGCCACGTACCCCCATTGATGAAGTAGAGTTTACCCGCGGCCTGTTCGCGCAAGAACACGTTACGGTGTTGCCAGGTAGTTTTTTGTCACGTAAGTCGGGTAACGTAAACCCCGGGGGAAACCGGGTGCGCATCGCCCTTGTCGCCGATCTGGAAGAGTGCTTGGAAGCAGCGCGGCGGATCAAGCGATTTGTAGAACGGCTAGGCTTTGGTACAAAGTAAAATGGTTTTTTTGTACGGTATTAAAAACTGCGACACGGTCAAAAAGGCGAAACGTTGGCTCGACAGTCATAACGTGAATTATCACTTTCATGATTTCCGCGTTGACGGTCTGCAGCAGCACCTGCTTGATGACTGGCTGCAGCGAGTAGAATATACTCAGCTCTTGAATCGGCGCAGTCGGACGTGGCAACAACTCGCAGCGGACGAACGCGACAATATGCAACAGGAAAAGGCGCTGCAGCTAATGCGGCAGCATCCCACGCTGATTAAACGCCCGGTGCTGGACGAAGGTAAAGTGCTGCTGGTGGGTTTTTCCGAGAAAGACTACAACAGCCTTTTTTACTGAAACTAATTTTTCTAACGGTTTTAATATGAGCAAAGATCAATATTTCTGTTTCGCGGTCGGCGTTGGCTCGCAGAGCAAAGGGGGCGAATGGCTTGAAGTCTTCTACCCCATGCCGCTGCACCAACCAGGAGAAGCGCTAGTGACCGGCCTGTGCGCCGCATTTGATCTCGACGCCGGCAACCATGCGCTGCAACTGCAAAGCGAACAGCTAGCCGGCCTGGCAACGGTGTTGCGTGATGCGGGCTATGCCGAGCAGGCCGAACTTACAGAAAGCCTGGCAGACAGCACACAACCACTTGCCATGGTATTGTTGGCCAGTGATTCCGACCCGCAAAGCGTTCCCGAAGCTTATCTGAAACTGCATTTGATTTCGCAGCGGCTGTGCAAACCACACGGTGTTAACCTGAACGGTATATTCGGCCTGCTGCCCAACAACGCCTGGACCAATCAAGGAGCTATCGATCTGCGCGAACTACCAACAAAACAATTGCAGGCACGCTGCAAGGGCGAGGTGATCAGCGTATTTTCAGTCGACAAGTTCCCCCGTTTAACGGATTACGTTGTACCGAAGGGGGTACGCATTGCCGACACGGCAAGAGTGAGACTCGGCGCCTACCTGGGCGCCGGCACTACTATCATGCATGAGGGTTTTGTTAATTTTAATGCCGGAACGATTGGGCCGGGCATGATCGAAGGGCGCATTTCGTCTGGCGTTGTGGTGGGAGCAGGCAGTGACCTGGGGGGCGGCTGTAGCACGATGGGCACCTTGTCCGGCGGCAACCAGGTCGTCATCTCCATTGGCGAGGAATGCCTGATTGGCGCTAACGCCGGGGTTAACATTTCGCTCGGTGACCGCTGCACCATCGAAGCCGGTCTTTACCTGACGGCCGGCTCTGTTGTCACGGTATTGGACGACCACGGCAATAGCGTTAGCAAGTGCAAGGCACGCGACCTCTCCGGCAAGTCTGACTTGCTGTTCTTACGCAATTCGCTTAGCGGCCGCGTAGAGTGTAGAACCAATCGCTCGGCCATCGAACTAAATACAGAATTGCATGCCCACAACTAACCATGCCAGTACTACGCTGGCGCTCAGCCAGGAGTTAATCTCGCGACCATCGGTAACGCCCGAGGACGCGGGCTGCCAACGAATTATTGCGCAACGTCTTGCGGCGTACGGTTTCGTGGTCGAACACTTGCGCTATGGTGAGGTTGACAATCTGTGGGCTGTATTCGGCACCAGCGGGCCACTGCTGGTGTTCGCCGGCCACACCGATGTAGTCCCCACTGGACCGCTAGAAGACTGGCACAGCCCGCCGTTTGAACCGACCGTGCGCAATGCCGTGCTGTATGGGCGTGGCGCGGCTGACATGAAGGGCAGCATCGCCGCTATGGTAGTGGCCTGCGAAAAGTTTATCGGCGCCGAACCTGCTTTCAACGGCCGTGTCGCCTTTCTCATTACCAGCGACGAAGAAGGACCCGCGGTTAACGGCACGGTGCAAGTGGTCGACCGTCTGCAACAGCAAGGCACCTCGATTGACTGGTGTATTGTTGGCGAACCCTCGAGCGCGGAACGAGTTGGTGACGTGGTCAAGAATGGCCGTCGCGGCTCACTGAATGCACGTTTGCATGTGCATGGCACACAGGGTCATGTCGCTTACCCACAGCTTGCCGACAACCCTATTCATCGCGTGTTGCCCGCCTTGCACGATCTAACGAGTCAGCAATGGGACGCCGGTAATGATTTTTTCCCGCCAACCAGCCTGCAAATTTCCAATATCAATGCCGGTACAGGTGCGGGTAACGTGATTCCGGGTACGCTGACATGTGATTTTAATTTTCGCTTTTCGACCGCAGTGACTGCCGCACAGCTACAACAGACGGTACAGTCTATCCTTGACCGTCATGCCATCGAATACACAATCGACTGGAACTTGAGCGGGCAGCCGTTTCTTACCGCGGAGGGCGAGTTACTGCGCGCAACCCGAGCCGCGATCCAACGCGTAACCGGCGCCAGTACGACGCTGTCAACCGACGGTGGCACCTCGGACGGCCGTTTTATTGCGCCTACCGGAACCCAGGTGGTAGAGCTAGGCCCTTGCAATGCGTCTATTCACAAAGTGAACGAGCATGTTAACTGCGCCGACCTGGATACCTTGAGCGCGATCTATGAACAGATATTGCATGAGCTTTTTGCTGTCTGACTCGCGACCGAAGTCACTTAAGCCATCTTACGCAGGGCATAAACGTCATAACGAATCTGTTTGCCCGCCAGGTAATACGTTGGTTCGACACCGTCGATAGCTTTAGCTTTACGGTGGCGCTTGACCACCACCCGGAAACGGGCGCTGTGCAGGGCAACATCTAGCAGTTGCGCTTGATCGCGGTCGTCACCTACCAGCGCTTGCAGGCTTTGCATGGCTTTTTTCGGTAAGGCCGACTTCTTGTGCGGCGGAAACATCGGGTCCAAATAGATCATATCCGGTTGTTGTTCGCGTGCCAGCCCGGCGAGCAGCGTAATGGCGTCGCCCTGCCTAAGACGCATACGCGCCGCGATACGACCAATAGCTGACGCCTGCCGGGCGCGCGCCAGACCATCTTCTAACAAGGCAGCGATCAGCGGTGCGCGCTCGATCAGTGTCACCCGACAGCCCGCTTGCGCGAGCAGGAAGGCGTCTACACCCATGCCGGCGGTCGCGTCGACGACGTAGCGCGGCACGTGTTTCTGCACGCCCAACGCCTTGAACAAAAGTTCTTTTTGTCCGCGTCGTCGTAATCGAAGCTTGCTAAAATCGACGCGGATATTTTGGGGGCCGTCAGCTTGACGCTGACTCAAGCTCAGGCCACTGTCGCTACGTACTAAATGCCAATGGTTATTGTCTAACTGCTGTGCATCGTCAATCACGATCGACAGCTACGCTTACAGCGGCAACAGCTCCATTTCTACCCGGCGATTCGCCTGCCGCCCGCTGGAATCGGCATTGCTGGCAATCGGGTAGCGCGGTCCGTAGCCAGACGTCTGAATACGACCGGTTTTAATTCCCTGCTGCGCCAGGTAACTACCCACCGAGTCAGCCCGCTGCTCGCTTAGCGTCTGGTTCAACTGCGCGCCACCGGTGGAGTCTGTATGGCCACCGATCTTGATTGCCGTTTTTTTAAACTCGTTGAGAACCTGCGTGATGGAGTCCAGTACTGAGTAAAAGTCGGAGCGAACATCGTAACGGCCGGTATCAAAAGTGATATTGCCCGGCATGATCAACTTGATATTGTCGCCTTCGCGCTGGACACGCACGCCGCTCCCTTCAAGTTGCGCGCGCAGCTTAGCTTCCTGACGATCCATGTAATAACCCGCGCCAGCACCTATCGCACCGCCGGCAACGGCACCGGTCAACGCGCCTTTTTTTCGGTCTTTTTTGCTGGCGGTGGCAACTCCTATCAGGGCTCCGGTTACCGCACCGATACCTGCGCCTTTGGCAGTGTTACTGGTTTTCTTTTCACCAGTGTACGGGTCAATTGAGCAGGCCGTAACCAATACGGCGACGAGCAAGAGAGGTACTTTTTTCATAGCTTTACCCATTGGTGGAGTGTCATAAAATAGATTGTGAACCGACTTAAGAGTTTAGCTAACCCTTGGCATGTATTCACAGCAAAAAAATTACAAAAAGTGTGGTGTCGTCGTCACGGCTTAAAGTTGGCGCACCTGCAAGGAGCACTAAGCGACTTTGGCAAGCGCAAGCGCAAAGTCAGTTTCTGAGTTTGCGGCTGTGCGAATAATTTGGCGCAGCGCCTGGCGATTTTTCAATAGTGCTTTCATATACAGGTTATCACCACCAAAATGAACACCCGCATAACGATAGCGGCCATCGAAACAGCCATCCAGTCGATCGTTGACGATTTGTTGCATAAAGCCCGGTGTCTTTTGCAGTAGTTCGTGCGCCGATGAATAGACCACAGTGGTACTACCATCTGAATTTTGCTGGCGTGCAATGCCGCCAATTTCGAATTCATTGTATAGATTTTTGTAGCACTTCTGCAAATATTGCGCATCTGCCATTTGCGCCAACACATCGGCCGTGCCAACGAGCGCGCCAATCACGCTGTGCTTGTAGGCGGTAAGTGCCAGTTTATCCGGGCTCACTTCGTAACCGGTAAAATGCACCAGCGTGCCGGCCATGGAAGCAAACTTTTTCATGCCAACGGTCGGTAGATATTCGCGCATAAATCGCGCACTGCGACCAACGTGCACGCGCGTGTATTCAGCGCCATGTTTATGCTTGCGGTCGGCCGTGCGACGAATGTAACCGGAGTCGTGAAACATGGCAACGATGACGGCCAGCAAGGCCAGGTCCGGGCCTAACTGATCCTCCTGCGAATGCGCCGCTTCGTACCCGTCTAACAGTCTTGCTGTGGCGAGAGTAACGTCGAGCACATGTTGCAAGTCGTGGTAGGCGGTCTCACAGGCGTGAAAACCCGGATATTCACCGCGGTACAAACGCGCCAAATCGCTAAATAATATCTTGAGCTTGGCAAATGAAGTAGCAGGATAACGCCGGGTCAATATGTGATGGACAGCGCCATGAACACTTGCCGGGTCATCGATATAAACTGATTTTGTAACATCAGTCGCATTTCTTCGCAATATCGTAGTTTGCAACTCGAGCCATCCTCTTTACTGGTGTGCAGCTGGAAACGAGGGTTTTTCTTCGAGGTCAAGGCCCGCGAAAAATCCGCAGCGCAGCGTACCCGCTAGCACGTGAGCAGCGGTAGCTTTCGCGCACCAACAGTAGGTGCTTTAAGCGACGCAGAGAGCGGAGAAAAAGACCGTTTCCAGACCTGCGCTAGCTGTCTTCCGTGATGCCGGGTACGACGCGCTTCCTTCCATAAATTGTAGACGTCGCTCGAGCTGCAGCAAGATGGTCACCCGCAGAACGTGACCGCTTTGGCAAATAGTAATCCTGTAA
The DNA here is from genome assembly GCA_964544755.1 of uncultured Pseudomonadales bacterium. Classification (GTDB taxonomy): domain Bacteria; phylum Pseudomonadota; class Gammaproteobacteria; order Pseudomonadales; family JAUIET01; genus JBBKXJ01. The sequence goes on from CAZJDL010000002.1 coordinate 45,867, forward strand.
CCCCAGAATGACGGGTTTCTTGTTTTTAATGTGAATGTTGCTACGCAAGTTGTACGCGTAGCGCGAGCGCCCATGTTTGTCGGTGATTTTAAAGCGGCGCAGCACTTGCCCCGCTGAGACGCCGGTCTCGCCGGTCAGGTAACTGTGAATCGACACAATCTCCTCACCCGACAGCTCAACACCCTTTAACTGGGCCAGGCTTTTGCCCGCGCGCTCGACAAATTTTTGCGCATCGACTTTAATCAAATAGGCCCCTTCCCGACTGGAAGTGGGTATTTCGACAGTAAAGTCGCCAACAAAAATTTGCCCGGGCTGCGCCATGTCCAGCATGCGCGCCAGTTCAATCGTCACTTCGCCAACAATGTAACTGTACATGGTTGGGTTCAAGCCCTCGGCCTGAAAAAATTCGTAGTGACTGCCAGCGTGAAAACCCGTCCGAATGATGGGTACCGTGTTGCCACGCGACCTGCGTTTTGCTATCGCGTTGTCGGCCACCACCAACAGCATGAATTGATACAACTGCATGCTGTTTTGCGCGCCCGCGTCTCGGCTCCACACGTAAAAACCGTCGCCGGTGGAACTGCGCGCGAAATTAATATCGACGTTTTTTTTCAGCATCTTGTTATGCGCTGAATTAAGCGAGTATGACAAACTCGTGAGCTGACTGGTTTGTTCAAACGCCGTGTATAAGCCAAAATCGACAATATCAAACAGCAGCACGGCGCGCTTTTGGACAAAACTGATGCTGTGGCGCTTGACCATATTGTCTATTTGATCGATGACGTAAGGATCGTCAGCGAGCGGAATCGGCAGCTTAACAACGGTTTTCTCCACCCTTAGCCGATTAGCAGCCGCCGTAAATTCGTTCTCTGCCATGACCCGGCGGTTGGATATCAACTTGCGGATAAAGCGGCCGTTGGCCTCGCTAAAACTGCCGGCTACATTTTCATCGTCGAGACTAGCGGAAAAATTGGCCAGGAAGTAATGCGGTACGACTAATAGCTCCACCCCGGCTGCTGTGGGTGTCCAGCACAAAATTATGTTCTGCCCCAAACCCCAGTGCTTTTTCAGCGCCTGCTCGAGGAACCGAAGATTGCCGTTCTGCGCCGTGGTTTGCGTGGCAGCGGCGGAGAATACGCTTTGTAACAGCGCCAGTTCTGTGTCGGGCGATTTATCTTTCATAAGCGTCACTTCGGGAGCGTATACAATCTAACTTCATAAACCGTTCTCAGCTAACAGAAAGATGGCGTATTAATACCGCTAAGCTCGCAATCTGCGTTTTATGCTTGCGAAACCCGCGATACGCTGTGCACATTGGGTAACGCGTCAATCTTCGCCAGCAAGCGGCCTAGCCGCTCGAGACTGCCAATTTCAACGCTCAAACGCATGCGGGCGTTATTGTACTGCGGGTCCGTCCGGGTATTGACCTGGGTCAAATTGCACTTTTCATTGGCCAATAGCGCCGTTACGTCGTTTAACAAGCCCGGCCGGTCGAAGGCTTCGATCAAGATATCGACCGGATATATGCTTGTATCCATGCTGTCCCAACTGACTTGAACAATGCGTTCAGACTCCTCCCGCAGCAGTTTCATCGCGCGCGAGCAATCCTGCCGATGAACCGTCACGCCGCGACCTAGGGTCACATAACCGATAATGGGGTCGCCCGGCACGGGTTTGCAGCAGCCCGCCAGGTGCGTGAGCAAATTGCCCACGCCACCGATGCGAATCCCCTGCCCCGGCGGCAGCTGCGATTTCGGTCGCGGCTTGACGGCAAATCCCACAACTTCCTTACTGAGCAGGCTCTGCGCCGCGTTCAACACCTGGCCCAAACTGACATCGCCGGCGCCCACGGCCGCATACATACCTTCAACCGTCACGCAATTTACTTTCTCTGCGACATGTTTGTAATCGATGCTGGTCAAGGCCAGCCGCTGAAACTCGCGTTCGACCAGCAATTTGCCGGCTTGAATATTTTCTTCTTTCGCCTGCTGCTTAAACCATTGCTTGATTTTCGCCCGTGAGCGCGCCGCGGCGGTAAAACCCAAGCCCGATCGCAGCCAGTCACGACTGGGAGATGGGTTTTTACCGGTAATAATTTCCACTTGCTCACCGGTCTTCAGCATATAGGTCAACGGCACAATACGGTTGTTCACTTTTGCGCCACGACAACGGTGACCTATTTCGGTATGAACATGGTAGGCAAAATCCAGCGGCGTTGCTGAATTGGGCAAGTCCACCACATGGCCTTCGGGCGTGAAAACATAGATGCGCGCCGCACTCGATTCGACGCTAAGTTGCGCCATCGAATTGCCCTGCCCGTCCATTTCATCATGCCATTCGAGCACCTGCCGCAGCCAGGCAATTTTTTCGTCGTAATCATTGTCTTCCCGCTGGTTCGGTTCCGCACCCTTATATTGCCAATGCGCGCACACGCCATACTCCGACTCGGCGTGCATATCGTGCGTTCTGATTTGCACTTCTAACACTTTGTCTTCGGGACCGATGACGGCCGTGTGTAACGAGCGATAACCATTTACCTTGGGATTGGCGATATAGTCGTCGAATTCGTTCGGCACGCTGCGCCACAGCATATGCACGATGCCAAGCGCGGCGTAACAATCCTGCGGTGTACTCACGAGCACACGCACGGCGCGCATATCATAGACCTGCGAAAAACTGATGCCTTTGCGCTGCATTTTGCGCCAAATACTGAAGATGTGCTTGGCTCTTCCACTCACACTCGCGTTAACGCCGGCCCCTGATAGGGACTGGTTCAGTTGTTCAATGACAGTGTCAATATAGCGTTGGCGATCGAGTCGTTTGCCGTCCAGCATGCTGGCGATCTGCTGATAAACAGCGGGCTGCAGGTAACCAAATGACAGGTCTTCAAGTTCCCATTTGATGTGACCGATGCCAAGCCGATGCGCCAGCGGCACATAGATATCACGCACCTCACGTGCGACCCGGTTGCGCCGTTGCGGCTGGTCTCTTACCGCGCGTATAGCGCAGGTGCGTTCGGCCAGTTTTATCAAGGCAATGCGCACATCGTCAATCATGGCGACCAGCATTTTGCGTACATTTTGCGCCTGCTGCTCGATTTGACCGAATACCGGTCCTTCGGAATCACCTGCCGGCTGGCTGATGGCCGCCATGCGCAGCACGCCTTCGATCAACGCGCCAACGGCCGCACCAAACTGAGCGCTTACCTGGGCTTGGCTGAGATGACTTTCGCGAACTTGCCGGTACAGCAGCGCAGCAACCAGGGTTTCCTGATCGAGATGCAAGCCGGCGAGAATTTCGGCCATTTCGACGCCGGTTTGAAATGGCTCCGACCAGGATCGCGGGCTATGCTGACGACTTAGCTGCTCGCTGAGTTGCAGCGCTTGCTCCATCACCGCGGTCGCAACGGCGGCCGGTAAAGCAAGCCGGTTTAGCCACGCGGCGCCATTAAACGCGCCGTCGTCGCGTTGGGGTAAGGCCTTGCGGACTTGAACCATGGCCGCCTTACGGCGCGTCGGCGAACACGCCGGTGGAAAGATAGCGGTCGCCGCGATCACAGACAATCGCTACGATCACGGCATCATCCAGTTCCGCGTTCAATTGCAGCGCCGCGAACACCGCGCCGCCCGATGACACACCGGCGAAAATGCCTTCCTCCTTCGCCAACAGTTTCATCGTGCGTTCCGACTCTTGCTGACTGATATCCATCACCCGGTCAACCCGCGAGCGATCGAATATTTTTGGCAAGTAGGCTTCTGGCCAGCGCCGAATACCCGGAATCGCCGAACCATCCTGCGGTTGCAGCCCAACGATTTGGATCGCCGTGTTCTGCTCCTTCAAGTAACACGACACGCCCATAATTGTGCCGGTGGTGCCCATGGAGCTGACAAAGTGGGTAATGCGGCCTTCGGTTTGGCGCCAGATCTCGGGTCCGGTACCGGAATAATGGGCCTCCGGGTTGTCCATATTGGCGAACTGATCGAGCACCCTACCCTTGCCTTCGGCCTGCATCTGGAGCGCTAAATCGCGCGCACCTTCCATGCCTTGCGCCTGACTAACGTCGATCAACTCGGCGCCATAGGCCGCCATGGAATCCCGCCGTTCATCGCTCATATGTGCCGGCATAATCAATATCATGCGATAGCCCTTTATTGCGGCCACCATGGCCAGCGCGATACCGGTATTGCCGCTGGTGGCTTCGATCAAGGTATCGCCAGGCTTGATCTCACCACGCTGCTCGGCGCGCTCAATCATACTCAGCGCCGGCCGATCCTTGACCGAACCGGCCGGATTGTCACCTTCCAGTTTGACCAGTACGATATTGGTACTATGGCCTGGCAGCCGCTGCAAGCGTACCAACGGAGTATTACCAACACAGGAGTCGATGGTGGGAAACTGCATAAATAGAACCGCATTACGCTCGCGTAAGATGACGCTGCATTTTAGCACTCACGCCTGTGGTGTGCGATTTCTAAATTGTGTTATCGGTACTTATAAAAGCCGACCAAAGAAACGCAATCCTTCTATAACCGGCGACCGTCCATAATTTCTATGCGACTCTCGCAAGGCGAAAATAGCGGTTTCTAAGATTATTCTAATAACACCCATAAAACCCGGATCAAACGCTAATAACTCGGGTCATCGAAATGAAAAAGCGCAATCCAACGCGCGGGTACGGCAGGATCTCAGGCTGAGTATTTCAGACCTTTGGCGTAAAGACTAGCCGGTTTGCTACCAGCAGAATCCTTCACTAGCAGGAAAAAACCTTTAGCGGGACTGTTTCTTATCTTGCGGTGTGCTTAAGCCTGTTATGGGGTTCTCCTTTAAATGCGACCAGCTACCCTTCGTTGTAGTCGCGAATGGCGGTTTCAATTTCTGCGCGCGTGTTCATAACGAACGGCCCGTGTTGCCAGATCGGTTCGCGTAGCGGTGCCCCGGCCAACACCAACGCGCGGCCGCCGCCGCTACGGCGTTGATGACCCGTTGCAGTTGTCGTTCGGTGATCACGCCGCGGTTCTCGGCACGGCACTCAACCGCGCGCGCGTGTGCGGTTGCGAAAAATCAATCTCCTGACCCAGCGGCACAATCCCGGTCGGATTGATCCCGCGATGACTGCCGTAGTAGTGCTCTTTTATATAGGGCAGGTTAACGGTGGCCGCCACCCCGGACTGCTGATACAGGTCGCGCACATAGCCCGGCAGGTTGGCATAGTCTTCGAGTCGCTGCTGATTGGCCTTGAAGTGCCCGAAATACACGGCATCGAACCGGACCAGCGTCGTGAACAGGCGCCAGTCTGCCTCGGTGATTTGGGCGCCGGTCAGGTAACGCCGCGTGGCCAGGCGCTGATCAAGTTCATCCAGCGCCGCGAACAATTCGCGGTACGCGGTTTCATACGCCGCCTGTGTCGTCGCGAACCCGGCCCGATATACGCCGTTGTTGATCGTCGGGTAGATTAGATCGTTCAGCGCGTCGATCTCGGCGCGTAACGTGTGCGGATAATAATCGGCCGTGTTACCGGTCAGCTCATCAAAGGCCGTGTTGAACATACGGATGATGTCCGCCGACTCATTGCTCACAATCGTGTTGCGCTGTTTGTCCCACAACACCGGTACCGTCACGCGGCTGGTGATGCCAGGCAGCGCCCGATCGTAGAGCTGGTGTAAATAATCCATGCCGAACAAATGATCCGGGTAGCGGGTGGAAAACGCCCAGCCGTGTTCGAGCATCGACGGCTCGACGATCGACACGCTGATGGCGTTCTCGAGGCCTTTCAGATGTCGCAAGATCAGCGTCCGATGCGCCCACGGACAGGCCAGCGATACATACAGGTGATAGCGACCGGCCTCGGCTTTGAAACCACCTTCGCCGGTCGGGCCCACGGCGCCGTCGGCCGTGATCCAGTGGCGAAACAGACTTTCCTGGCGCTTGAACTCGCCGTCGTTGGCCTCGGTTTTGTTCCACTGATCGACCCATTTTCCGTTGATGAGTAATCCCATTGCGCTGCCCTCGTGGTTTGTATCATCAATTAGTTGAATGATTAATCACTATTATAAGATTGACGATCAAAATGAATAGCGATACATTTTCACTAAATTAGTCAAAAATACTGATGAATATGCGAACGCCATTGAGCCTGGAAGCGCTGGAGGTCATCGACGCCATCGAGCGCAAGGGCAGCTTTGCCGCCGCGGCGCGTGTGTTGCACAAGGTGCCGTCGGCGATTTCCTATACGGTGCAGAAACTCGAGCGGGATCTGGGCGTCACGCTATTCCAGAAGCTGGGTCGGCGGGCGGTGCTGACGGCAGCCGGGGAGGTGCTCGTCGAACAGGGCCGGCAACTGTTGCTGGCCGCCGACGAGCTGGCGGCGACCACGCGACAGGTGGCCACCGGCTGGGAACCGCGGTTGCGGATTGCCGTGGATACGGTCGTGCCGATCGACGCATTGCTGCCGGTGATTGCCGGGCTCTATCAAGAACAACCCGCAATTGAAATCAAACTGATGACCGAGGCACTCGCCGGCACCTGGGAAGCGTTGGTCGAAAATCGTGCCGACCTGGTGATCGGCGGCATCGGCGGGCTACCCGGACATCGGGGACTTCGTTACGAAACGTGGTGGCAAAGGGAGCATATCTTCGTCGCGGCGCCCGGGCATCCGATCTGTCAGCAGTCGCAGCCAATCAGCACGGCAATCATCAAACGCTTTCGCTCGGTCATCGTCAGCGACACGTCCAGAAACTCCACTCCGCTGTCACGAGGTATTCTGAATCCGCAAGCGCCTCTGTATGTGCCTGACATGACCGCCAAAATCGAAGCCCATCGCTGCGGACTGGGCATTGGTTATGTGCCCGCGCACCGGATTAAGCAATACCTGGCCAACGGCGATTTGATCCACTTGGACATCGAAGAAACCCGCACACAAGAACCCAGCGTGCTCGCCTGGAAAAGCAGCAATCGCGGGCAGGCTCTAAATTGGGTACTGAACAAGTTGCGTGAAATGCGGAGTTGACCCGGTTTTCATATACGCCAGCCGAAGGTGTTCGGCGAGAAAACCAGGGTAAAAGGAGGTAGTCGATGCCCTCAAAGAAAGTTTGCACACGTCGATTGCAGCGTTGGGCAACATGGCGTGGGTGACCGGGAATGACAAGGCGAGGTAAGGGAGCCATGCATAGACAATAACGTACATTCTTTTATTTAGTAAGCTGTCACCGCAACACAAAATTTCTATCAGCGATACTACACATTTCCAATTTGGAAAATCTCAAATAAGTGTGTCCGGTTTTTGTCAATCATGACAGAAGCAAAGTAATCCTTACCTACATTAACGCAAAGATTTATTCAAAGGTCTCTACATAACATAAAACTTGCCTTATCAAAAAGGAGTTAACAATGGCGACTAAAGCAAAGCGAATTTCACAGCAAGCGTTAATGGAAAAATTGCGAGATATTGATATAAGCGATGAAGAGCTGGCTCAATATTTTATTGAAGATGAATCATCGACAGATGCCTTCAACCCAACGGTAGCTCTTAATCCAAAATCAGTTGAAGATGATGGGCTAGAAGGGGCTTTTGTCCTTAATTCATTTAATTCCATCTGCCGATGGCGACGTAACCGTAAATACAAAAGACGCATAAAAAATTGGAATGGCGTACGCGTAGTTGCTGAAGGTGACTCTTGGTTTCAGTATCCGTTAATCCTTAAAGATACTATTGATCAGCTAATTGATCTGGATAATTTTCAATACGCAATCTTAGGCTTAAGTGAAGCAGGCGACCTTCTGTCGAATATTGTTCGTGAAGATGAAATTAGCGAAGCAATTGAAGAGCAAGACCCTGATGTATTTCTAATCAGTGCTGGCGGTAACGATATGGTTGGCAATGGCCGTCTCGCTACCATGGTTCATGCCTTTGACGAGGATCGAGAAGCAATAAATTATCCACATGAAAAATTTACCGAATTTCTAGATGGACTTGAACACTTGTACCGCAAACTGTTCAATCGTATTTTAAGCAACAAACCTCATTTAAAAATCATTTTTCATGGCTATGACAATGTTATCCCTCAAAATGGGTCATGGCTTGGTAAACCATTAGCAAAACAAAAAATTACTAACAAAACCCTGCAACATAAAATCCTGATAGAAATAATTAAGCAACTTAACGACCGTCTGAAAGAGATTGCCAAAGATTATCCTGGGTCTGTTTATCACGTTGATTGCCGCGACTCGGTGGGTACTAAATCAAAATGGCATGACGAACTTCACCCAAAAAATGAAGGCTATTTTAATGTCGCCAAACTGTTCGATGAGACTATTAAACTAGCGCTTAATGAAAAACTACCCTCCTCGCCCATCTCTGTTAATGTCCTCATCGAAACACATGAAGGCATAAAAGAGACTCCCGTTAAACTGGCTAAACTTAAACAACTGGACAATGCCAGCTTTTTAAACCTGGTGTTCGAACGAGCCAAGCGCACCTTGTCTTTGGGCGACAAAATAACGATACCTAAAAATGAGTATGAACGTCGTCAATTAGAGTCCGATATTTCCGATCACTTTGAAAAAGTGCATAAAGAAGCAAACTTTCTGAAAAGTATCTTCCTTGAACTTGGCGTCAAACGAGCGCAATCTGTATGCCGTATTGTGACAGATATGAGTTATGGCAGTGGCTCTTTAGTAGCTTCTCGAAATTTTGTGATGACTAATAATCATGTCATTCCTGATTTTGCCACGGCACAAGCAAGCGTTGCAGAATTCGATTATGACGAAGATAATATTCTTTACACTGTCAACCTGGATCCAGATGCCTTTTTTATGACTAGCAAAGATCTGGACTTCACCATTATAGCTTGTGACCCCTCACCATTGCCCCTGGATATTGAAGCGATTCCACTACTGTCCAACCCTATGACGATCACTCGTAAAGAACGTGTAAATATTATTCAACACCCAAAAGGACGTAGCAAAGAGCTATCTTTGCACGATAATAAAGTAACCTATATCTACAACAAAGTAATTCGTTATACTGCGGATACAGAGCCCGGCTCTTCCGGCTCACCTGTGTTTAATGATGATTGGGAACTAGTCGCTCTGCATCACGCTGGCTGGTCTGAAGTGGAGGGAGAAGCCACCAATGAAGGCATTAGAATTTCAGCTATTGTTGAATATTTAGTTGCTCAACAGCAAAATAATGAGTCCGACGATCATCTCGGAATGCTAATTAGCAGCATTACGCAAGCTGAAGCTACTAGCAGTGCTATTAGTCATCATCCAACAGCTCAAAAAATCGTGCAGCCCTCTACCAAAAAACAATCCCATAAATCACTCATATTGAATGTGGAAGGTGATTTGCAGGAACTTACAATTAGGCTCAACTAACCGTAACTGATTAACAAAAACACAGTTTATTTACATAAAAATTTCCATTGTCACCTTTTCACGAGGGAAAAATAACACTTAACACTACCGATTACGGTGACAGCTTACTAAATAAACTCAATATTTGTTTCCGCTTTTCTTTTTTTGACCACTCTTTTACGGTTTGAGCGATCTTCCGGTCAGTTTTTCAAGCTTCTCTATGCACGCTTCGTTCCCCACCGGACGGCCGATTGTCTGAGACTGGCACAGCTGTTTGTAGACCTCATCTTCCTTTTAAACAAGGAAAGACGGAAAATCACCATAGCGCTTCAGAACCGGACGAATCTTGACCAAGCCATCATCCTGCCCTGCAAGATGGACGGCAACACTCGACCAGGGCCAGTCCGCAGCACATTTAACCAACTTGGCCCGCACCAGGTCACGGAGCGCATAACGCACTGCATGGACAAGATGTTGATCCTCCATCGCCGAATTCGCGGAGATTTGTACGCGACGTCTTATTCATTCAATGAATCGCTTGAGTATCGTAGCAACAAAAGCTCTGCCGGTCGCCGAATCGTATTTCTCTTGGTCGTCAAGATTGTCGGCGTATTTGAACAGCATATCGAACATCCGCTTGTCATCAACGGTCTGCTTTAGCGTGAAGGTTTCACGACGCTCAAAAACACTTTGCCATGCGTGTCGAACATCGGCCCAGAAAGGTGCTGTTTTGTCCCAATATTTGTCACCAGCCGAGAAATCATGATCGACTATGCGCTCATAGCGATTGAGCCCCGCTTCGCGAGCTAAGTACGGTGAATTTGCAAGCGGCTTGCCATCATCGTTCAACACCAGTTTGAGATTATCTTCTTCCTGAACCCAGCCGGTGGGTGTAACGGTATGGCGGTTGGTGCCGGACAACACATGATAGTCGTTGCGCACGCTAAACTCCCGCCGCGGTAAGGGTCGCCACGTGTTTTCGCTTTGCCAACTCGAATAATTGCCATCGTGGCGCCATTTGCCGATGGCTTCGTAACGCGGCGAATCATCTACTTGAAACACGGCTTGTGACCAGGTTCCTTTCGCCGCTTTGCGGGACCGTCGCTCATACCTCCAGGTGTTGTGCCCGGCGTACACATACAAGTCACGGTCTTCGTAACGCCAATCTTGCCGCCAGTGTTTAACCACGACCGGCTCGGAAATCTCTCCATCAGCAGTTTCAAAGAACATTACAATAATGTGCTGCAAGCTAATGAATTTCGGTTCATCGCTGACGACGTAGACGTACTCCGTACCCCAGGATTGATAAGGCCGATCAGGTGCATAGGCGGCGATAAAACCGATTGTCTCGATGAAGTCGAAGCTGGTTCGGTACGGGCCAGCCATCGCGAGAATTGCGTGCCGATCCCGTTCGAAAGTAGAAATTCCGGAGTCCCGTAACGCTTCCCACGCCGGACTCGGCTTTGTGTCCAATACGACTGCCGGGCCCTTTGTGGTGCCGCCACGTGGCTGCATCGTGTCCTGCTCGGAAAACGGCCAAGCGTACGTGAACTGATGCGAGGTCTCACCCTTGGCCGCAGTATCGCCAATGGCCGCCGTCGTCACCAGCAGCGAAATAGCCGCGGCGACGAAACCAGCTTTTCGAATTCTCATGTAAAAACCTCCCTTTGTATTATGTCATGACCGACGAATTAGCGCTTGTCAACCGTGAATGAATGCGCATATTATATGCGAATACGAATCATTATTATAAGTATTTAAAACGGAAGAACATCATGACTCGCTTTGCGCTGCTTGCCTGCCTATTTGTCCCCATGCTCGGTCACGCACAAAACACTGAATCAGAAAAGGGATCCGTCACCGAGGAGATGGTAAAGCCGCTCGAGAGGATTACAGTTGTAGGCACCCGCACAGAGCGTGCGATCAGCGAAGTGGCAGCGACCGTTTCGCTCAAAACCACGGCAGACCTGGAGCGTGAATTGACTCGGGATATTGCGGATTTGGTGCGTTTTGAGCCTGGGGTTTCGGTCGCCGGCACCGGCAGCCGGTTTGGCCTCAGCGGCTTCAACATCCGTGGTATCGGCGGCAACCGGGTATTGACGCTGGTCGATGGGGTACGGGTCCCCGAAGAGTTTTCCTTTGGGCCTTACCTGAGCGCACGACGCGACTTTGTCGATATAGACAGCCTCGATCGTGTCGAAATCGCGCGCGGCCCGATCTCATCGTTATACGGCAGTGACGCGCTCGGCGGCGTGGTGGTCTTCACTACCAAGGGACCGCGCGACTACCTGGACGACGGCAGCCGGTTTTACACCGGCTTCAAAGGCGGTTACTCCGGCGCCGATGACAGCACGGTGGGTACCGTGACTCTGGCGACGGGTAATGAGAAAATTGCGGGATTGGTGCTTTACACGCGCCGTGATGGGCACGAGACCGAGAATGGTGGCGCGGTGGGTGGCACCGGCCAAACCCGCGAGCGACCCAATCCGCAATCGCTTGACTCCGACAATCTCATCGCAAAACTCTCCTTCAACCCGAGCGAACACCACCAGTTCACCTTCGGCGTTGATCACTTCGAGAGCAACTCTGACACGCGGATTCTGTCGGACTATGGCAACGTCAGTCGTGGCACCACGATCGACCGTCGAGATGCCGAAGACGAGCGTACCCGTACGCGGCTCTCCCTCGCATACAGCTATAACGGCGATCTGGGCATCGCTGACAGCGTGCAAGCCACCGTGTATCAGCAACGCTCAGAAACGCAACAAGTGACCGCCGAAGATCGAACCACGCCGACCGGTGCGCAAGAGATACGGAGTCGCGTTTCGTCGTTCGATCAGGATATCGACGGCGCGTATATTCAGCTGGGCAAATCATTGCAGCTTCTCGGGTTCGAACACTTGCTTACCTACGGCGCCGAATACTACAAGACCAGCAACGAAGGCTTGCGTAATGGTGGAACCGTTGACCCCTCCGGAGCAACCGTTGCCGAGTTCTTTCCGTTTCCGACTCGCGATTTTCCACCGACGGAAGTGGAACAGGCTGCACTGTTCCTGCAGGACGAAATAGCGTTGTTCGAGGGGCGGCTGCTCCTGTCGCCGGGCATCCGCTACGACAGTTTTGAAGCTGATCCGACAGCCGATCCCATTTATCTCAACGGCAATCCAGGTTCACCCTTGCCTGAAGACTATGACGACGCCGAAGTAACAGCAAAAATTGGGGCTGTTTACGCATTCTCCGACAACGTCTCCGCCTACGCCCGTTACAGTGAGGGTTTCCGGGCACCCCCCTACGACGATGTCAATGTTGGCTTCAGCAATTTCATTGGCGGTTACAAAACCATCTCCAACCCGAATCTTCAATCGGAGCGGAGCACCGGCGTTGAGCTAGGCATTCGGCTGCAGGGACTCACCGGGAATGTCAGCCTTGCCGCGTTTCAAAACAATTACGACAATTTTATTGAATCGTTTGCAATCGCACCGGAATTCCTCGCCTCAGGCGGCACCGACCCGGTCGATGGTTTGCTCACTTTTCAGTCGATCAATCGCGACGAGGTGGACATCAATGGTGCAGAGCTGAGCGGCACCCTTGAGCTGAGTGCTTTCAACGAAGCGTTTGCTGGCCTCTCTTTGCAAGCGGCCGTTGCGTATGCCGATGGTGAAGACAAAGACTCCGGCGAACCCATCAACAGCATTGAACCACTGACGGGTGTGTTAGGCTTACGTTATACGGCACCGAGCAAGCGCTGGGGTACCGACCTGATCTGGACGCTGGTCAACGGCAAAAACGAGTCCGACATCGATGCTAACAATCCACGTATGGCAACCGATGACTATGGCATCGTCGATCTGCTCGCACACGTGAACCTCGGCGATCGAGTGCGGGTGAATGTAGGATTCTTTAACCTGGGCGACAAATCCTATATTCGCTGGGCCGATACCGCGGCAATCGGTGACGACGCGCCGGGCCGTTTCACGCAGCCCGGCTTCAATGCCGGCGCGGACATTCGCGTCGAGTTCTAGTCATGCGCTGGCTTGCTGCGTTCTTATTGGTGGCGAGCAGCGAGGCTCTTACCTGCGACTCGCCCGCTGCTGACAGCTCTCGCATAGCCGTTGCCGGTGGGTCCGTGACCGAAATCCTCTACTTTCTGGGTGCGGACAACCGCATCGTCGCCACCGACACCACTTCGAACTTCCCAGCGGCGGCGAGCGCCTTTCCCTCAGTCGGTTATGTGCGCAACTTGTCGACGGAGGGACTGCTGTCGCTCGATCCGACACTCATTCTTGGTGAGCACGACATGGGGCCGCCTGAAGTACTGTCACAGGTTGACCGAACGGGCATTGAGGTCGTGCGCGTGCCGGAACAGCACACAGCCAAGGGCATTGTTGAGAAAGTGCGCTGCATAGCGCGGGTGTTAAATCTCGAATTGGTTGCCGAAAAGCGTATTGAGGAACAGCTGGCTCCACAGCTCGCTGCCATCGGCGAAGTTGCCAGCAACACGAGTCGAACACCACCCAAAGTCGCCATGCTATTGGGCTTGCGCGACGGTGTGCCGATCGCCGCCGGTCACAACACGTCCGGGGACGGCGTCTTGCAAATGGCGGGTGCGGCGAACGTATTTGCCGATATTGACGGATGGAAACCCGTGTCGATGGAAAGCATGGCCGCTGCGAATCCTGATGCCATCGTGATTCCGCGCCGCGGTGTAGACGCGGCGGGTGGCATCGACGCCATCCTCACCCACCCTGCAATTCGGTTAACGACCGCCGGCCAGAGCCGGCGCATTGTTTCCCTGGACGGAATGGCGATGCTCGGCTTTGGCCCGCGAACCCTGGAAGCGGCTCTTCAACTGGCAGAGGCATTGCGGCCCGATCCCTCGTCCAGCGCCGATTCTGCCATCAGGACGGGAAAATGAACACCGCGGCAGCGGCACTCGACTCACAACCGGCACGGGTAGTACAAAGCCGGCGACGGCAGCGCATCCTTTGGGTGTTGGCGACGACACTCTTCGGTGTCGTCGCCGTTGCACTCATGACCGGCGCCATACCGATTTCCTTAATTGACCTGATGAGTCATTCGGCAACACCCCTTGAACGTACGGTCTTACTCGAGATTCGAGGTCCGCGCGTCGTACTGGCTGGTTTTGTCGGCGCCGCATTGGCGCTGTCGGGTGCGGCGCTACAAGGCCTTTTTCGCAATCCCCTGGCCGACCCGGGATTGATTGGTGTATCGAGCGGTGCCGCACTCGGCGCCATTTCGATGATCGTATTGGGCTCATCGCTGACCATGGCGACTTGGCTCACACCCTACCTGTTGCCACTGTCTGCAGTGCTTGGTGCAGGATTGGTAACGCTCTTTTTGTACGCATTCGCCAGCCGCTACGGTCAGTTCAGCATCGTGACCATGCTGTTGGTGGGCATCGCAATTAACGCCTTGGCGACGGTCGGGATCGGCGCCTTCGAATACTTGAGCGATGATACGCAACTCAGAACGCTGATTTTCTGGATGATGGGCAGCTTCGGCCGGGCCACCTGGCCAACTGTAATTCCGGCCGTGGTCTTGATGGTCATTGCCGCGGGCATCCTGTTGCGCGAAACTCATCGCCTGGACCTCCTGCAACTGGGTGAGGCGGAAGCCCGCCACCTGGGAATAGATGTTCGAAGCCTGAAACGAAGACTCATCCTGGCAGCAGCGGCTGCAGTTGGCGCTGGTGTTGCACTGGCCGGCATTATCGGGTTTGTCGGCCTGGTCGTACCCCACCTCGTGCGCTTGCTCGGTGGCGCCAGCCACCGCTTCGTATTGCCCGGCTCGGCGCTCCTCGGCGCCACGCTCACGGTTCTCGCCGATTTGGTCGCGCGAACAATCATCATACCGGCAGAAATTCCAGTAGGTCTTGTCACCAGTGCACTGGGGGCGCCGTTTTTTCTATGGCTCATTACGCGGGTGCGGCCGCGATGAGTCTGCGGGCGAAAAACGTTAGTCTTCGCCGCGGCAAGACCGACGCGCTAATGGATGTTTCCGCTGAAGTGCGTCCTGGCTCGATAACCGCACTGGTTGGGCCAAACGGTGCCGGTAAGTCGAGTTTGTTACGCGTCTTGAGTGGCGAGCTCACCGCGAACGACGGTGCCGTCTATCTCGACGATTCTCGTTTGAGCCACATATCTGTGCAAAAACAGGCCCGCCTGCGCGGGGTTATGAGCCAGTCGGCGCCTGTCGTTTTCGATTTCCTTGTTGAAGAAGTCCTGCAAATGGGCTGGGTACAGGGTGACCGCTGGGGTCCCGGGGCAAAAAGGGATGCGCTACGTTCAGTGATCGCGCAGTGCGACATCGCGCCGCTTATCGGCAGAACATTTAATACGCTTTCCGGCGGCGAACAGCAGCAGACCCAGTTTGCCCGCGCGCTCCTGCAAATCTGGCAGCCAGACGACGACCACGAGCCTCGCTATCTGCTACTCGACGAACCAACGTCGAGTCTCGACCTGGCGCACGAATTGTTGGTACTGCGTCTCGCGCGTCGGTCGGTTGATCAGGGGGTCGGTGTGCTGGTCGTATTGCACGACCTGAACCTGGCGGCGCGTTTCGCAGATGCAGTCGTGTTATTGGCTAACGGCTCTGTGGTGTCGGTCGGCCCACCAAGCGAAGTTCTGCGGGCTGACGTGTTGACGAAGGTATATCGTACGCCGGTTCACGTCGAGCGGCATACATCACTCGACCGGCTCGTCGTTTATACCTAGGATCAGGAGACACAACATGTTCGGCATACTGAATCGGTTTAAGGTCACCGCTAGCACTATCGAAAACGGGTTTGGTGCCACCCTTCAGGAGCGGTTTTGGCAAGTCATGCGGAAGCAGAACTTGCTTGAGCGACTCGATCAGAGAGTTAACGACAACACCGGAATTGTGTGCTCACTTGCGGCGAAATGGCAACGAGGAAAACCATGAATTTGAGTGTGGAGACACGTGAAGCAGTCGTTGCATCGTTGAATGCGAACCCCGGCGTGGTGCTCGAGCAGATCGCCAAACAATACGAAGTCACGACTGCCGATGTGGTAGCCTGCCTGCCGGAAAACGAAGTCTCGACTATCGACGGTGGCGCGTTTGTACAGGTGATGCTTGAGATCGCAACGTGGGGCGAGGTCACTTTTCTTGTTAACACAGGCGACCTCATCCTGGAGATCAAGGGCATCGTGCCCAAGGGCGAGATGGCCCGTGGCTATTACAATCTGCACGGCAAGCCCCTCGGCGGTCACTTGAAGCCGGACAACTGTGTCTCCATCAGCTTCGTCTCCAGAAAATTGTTTTCGAACGATACCCACTCGGTTCAGTTCTACAGCAAAGACGGCAGTTGCATGTTCAAAATTTACCTCGGCCGCGACGAGAAACGGCAATTGATTGCCGAACAAGTGGAGAAATTTGTCGTCTTTCGCGACCGGATGATCACCAACGGATAATTCACAACCAAAGTAATGAAGGAGAACCCATGTATCTTGCTATGAACCGATTTCAGGTGAAAAAAGACCGCGCAGCGGACTTCGAAGCGATGTGGCTCGGCCGTGACAGTGACTTACCCGGCATGGAGGGCTTCGTCGAGTTTCGCCTCCTTAAAGGGCCGGAGCACGACGACTACATGCTCTATTCGTCGCACACATTCTGGGACAGTGAAGAGAATTTCACGGCCTGGACCAAGTCCGACGCCTTTCGAAAAGCGCATGCACGACCGCGAAGCGGCAAGGTGGAACCCATGACACTGGGCCATCCACACTTCGAGGGCTTTACGACCTTACAGACCATCAACAAATCAGGTGAGAAAGCCGCCTGAGGTCGCCACCAGAAGTTGCGTCACTCGCCGCCGCAATGGAGTGTGCGGCAGACTTGCAACATGGTTACGTTGAGCGTGACATCTGACGAGAAAACGGATCAGCCTTATATGTGTAGAGCTGGTTGCCCGATGATATTTGCAGCAGCAACGATCTTGGCTCGGCGTAACTTTTCGTACTGTTGGGCTTCAAACGCCGTTTATCGTAAGCGTTTCTGCGTCCGAAAATACGCCGGGCTACGTAACGGCCGACCCTGCAGTTGCGCGCTTAGCGCGCATTGAGTAATTATTCTTAAACCATGCAACACTGTGGGCGCCTGCCAATCACCGGCTGCAATGGCGCGCATCGTCGCGCCGGCAATGCTGTTTGGGCCGGTGTTGGCCTGCCGGTGGAAGCCTTCACCGGCTACGAAGCAGTAATTGTGCTCGGCGCTAATGGGGCTTTCGCCATCGGCTTCAATATCGAATGAAACGCCATAGCCCAACGCGGCAAGCAGGTTCAGCTCAAAATAGCGCAGCTGCGCCGTAACATTATGACCCAGGCGCAGCGCATTTAGCACTTGCTGGTAATCTGCAAAGATTTTTTCGTGTATGTCATACGGCGCCAACAGCCGATACAACAATTCGTTCACGTACAAGCCCGTGTACAGGTTTTTACCGGTCAATAAGCTGGCGGGCGCGATCCCGGCTTCGATCCGCGTCAAAGTTTTCAACTCCTTGCGGCCAATGCAACTGATGTGCATGGCATGGAACGGCTCTGAACTGACGCGCCGTTTCGCGCTGCGCGCCGCGCGCCAGATAGCGCTGATGCGACCGTGCTCCAGGCTAAAAAAATCGACCAGCAAACTGGATTCACGATACGGTCTTTTGTGGAGAATGTAAGCCGAGTCGGAACTAAGAGACCTTTGCATCAAATCGAGTCAGTTAAACCCAGGCTTCGCAGAGCGCGCTCATCGTCAGACCAGCCCTGCTTTACCTTGACCCACAGACGCAGCATGATTTTTTGCTCGAACAGCTTTTCCATGTCGGCGCGCGCGTCGCTGCCGATTTGACGCAGGCGCTGGCCACCGCGGCCAATAACGATCGCCTTTTGCCCAGGCCGCTCAACAAATACGATAGCCGCAATGGTCAACAGCTTGCCGCTGCGGCTAAACTCCTCGACTTCAACCGCCACCTCATAGGGTATTTCATGCCCCAGCTGACGCATGAGTTTTTCACGAATAATCTCGCTGGCAAGAAAGCGTTCGCTGCGGTCGGTGAGCTGATCGGGCGGGAAGAAAAAATCGCCCGCCGGCAGGTACTGCTCAATGACGAACTCAAGCCTATCCACATTGGCGCCGCTTAGCGCCGCCAATGGCACAATATCGGCAACCTCGAGATGCTCGCGCACGCCGTCTATAAAGGGTAATAGCTGCTTTTTGTCGGCCAGTTGATCGATTTTATTGATGGCCAGCAGCACCGGCACGGACAGTTGCGCCAGCGTTTTCGCAATCCACCGATCTTGCTCTTGCCATTGCAGGCGATCCAATACAAACACTATGCAATCCACATCGTGCAGTACTGCGTTGGCAGCACGGTTCATGTGGCGGTTCATCGCCTTCGGTGCTTCCCGCTGCAGGCCGGGCGTGTCGACGTACACCACCTGCTCCGTCGCCGTGGTCTTGATGCCCAAAATAGCGTGCCGGGTGGTTTGTGGTTTGCGCGAGGTGATGCTGAGTTTTTGCCCCAGCAATCGGTTCAGCAGCGTCGATTTGCCAACGTTAGGCCGGCCAACAATGGCGACATAGCCGCAGCGCTTTGACGGCTTAACGCTGGCCAAGCCGTTCAAGCGCCGTGCGCGCCGCATTTTGCTCTGCCTCGCGCCGGCTGCTGCCTTCGCCCTGCACGGCGTTCGCCAGCAGGCTGATTTCGCACGCCACCACAAACCGCACCGCGTGGGCCGCGCCGCTTGTAGCGGCGACGCGGTACGCCGGTAGCGATTGTTGGCGGCCTTGCAATAGTTCCTGCAACTGAGTCTTGGGGTCTTTCTCCACCGTCTGCGAGTCCAGTTTGGCCAGCCGACGGGCATATACACGCAGCAGAAAAGCTTCGGTCGCTGCATAGCCGGCATCGATATACAGCGCGCCGACCAGCGCTTCGAAGGCGTCGGCCAGGATGGAATCTCTTTTTCTGCCGCCGCTTTTCAACTCGCCCGAACCGAGGCGCAAATGCTCGGCCAGCCCCAGCTCGCGCGCCAGCTCCGCCAGCGTCACACCCTTGACCAGGCTGGCGCGCACGCGGCTTAGCTCGCCCTCGCGTAGCTCGGGAAACTGCTCGAACAGTTGTTGAGTGATGATACAGTTGAGAATGGAGTCGCCAAGAAACTCCAAACGTTCGTTATGATTACCGCCAAAGCTACGGTGCGTGAGGGATTGCTGCAATAGCGCGCTGTCGTTAAAAGTATGACCGACGCGCGCAAGCAATGCCGCGCGCCGTGCGGAACCATCACTCACCGGTTAGCGGCACCTCGAAACCAGTGTTAGGAAATTTAAGGATGGTGTCGATATTAAACAACAAGGGCACTCGCACTTCATAGGGCGCACTAACCAGCAAGCGGCTTTTCTCACGCACAAACAGTACATCCTTGGGTTTTATTTGATCGATTCGGTTCACCGTAAAGCGCCGATCCAACATGGCGCGAATGTGTCTTTTGTTCGCTTTGTTCGGCTCAAGTTCTTCCTTCACGCCCTGAAAGGCCTCGCGTATGGTCCAGTGATCGATATATACCGGCGCCAGTTTAATAAGGCAAATAATGACAAAAGCGCCCATGAATACCGCAAAGAGTAAGAGTAAATCCAACGCGCCAGTTTGTCTTGTAAGTCTGTTCATCGCCAACACCTGATTGCTTTATGCACAGCCGTAGACTGTGTTCATCTGTCAAAGTGTAGCTGAATGTGGTGCGCCTTCCAGGTTTTGCTTCTGTAAAGGCTGCTCATTCACTGAATCACGCCCACTCTTTTGAAGCTCGGCAGACTGGCAAACTTCTCCCAGTGCATCCAGATGGCGAACGCTTTACCGACGATGTTCTGTTCCGGCACCTGGCCCCAGACTCGTGAATCCTGGCTGTTATCGCGGTTGTCGCCCATCATAAAATAGTGATTTGGCCTGACTTTTACGGAAAAATTATCAGCATTTAAACGCTGCAAATGCTGCTGGACGCTATGCTCGATAGCACCGATTTGTTCCGTTGTTAACCGCATTGTTGGCTGCCCGGGCGGCAATTCAGCCACCACGCTTTGCCGCATTTCCTCGCCATTGATAAACAGCGTTTTGTCGCGATACTCGATGTAATCGCCCGGCAGGCCAATCACCCGCTTGATAAAGTACTGTTTTTTATGTGGTGGAAAAAACACCATCACGTCGCCGCGCTGCGGGTCATTATTGTCCCATACTTTAGTGCGAATCACCGGCAGGCGCAGCCCGTAGGCAAATTTATTGACCAAAATAAAGTCGCCGACTTCCAGCGTGGGCACCATGGAGCGCGACGGAATCTGGAACGGCTCGATCACGAACGAGCGCAAAATCAACACCAGAGCGAGCACCGGAAACAGCGAACGCGCATATTCAACGGCGACCGGCTCTTTGTGGTCGCTGGTTAGTGCCTCAATGTAGCGTCGATTGTCTTTGCTGCCGGCCTGTTCCCAGGCTGGCAATTCGCTGCGCAAATGGGCCATCGCCTGCTGCCTTTTTGGGCGCAGGAAGGCAATATCATACAACCAGATAAACAGGCTGCCGAATACCAGAAAAACTAATATAAGGGGGAAGTTAATGTATTCCATGAATGGCTCTTTTTTTAATCGTCGACTTTTAGCACGGCTAAAAACGCGGCCTGCGGTATCTCCACCCGGCCAACTTGCTTCATGCGCTTTTTACCTGCTTTCTGTTTTTCTAACAGTTTGCGTTTGCGGCTAACATCGCCGCCGTAGCATTTTGCGGTCACGTTTTTGCGCAACGCTTTAACGGTTTGGCGCGCCACAATCTGACCCCCGATGGCGGCCTGAATGGCCACGTCAAACATTTGCCGCGGAATGAGTTCGCGCATTTTTTCGGTCAGTGAACGACCGCGCGACTGTGCATAATCGCGGTGCACAATGGCCGCCAGCGCGTCGACCTTCTCGCCATTGATCAGCACATCGAGTCGCACCAGTGGTGCTACCTGAAAACGCTCGAAGCTGTAGTCCAGCGACGCATAACCACGGCTGACCGACTTTAGCCGGTCAAAAAAATCCAGCACCACCTCGTTCATCGGCAATTCATAAACCAGCGACACCTGATGGCCAAGAAACTGCATATCTTTCTGCACGCCGCGCTTATTGACGCATAGACTAATCACATTGCCAAGATGCTCTTGCGGCACCAAAATATTGGCGCGTGCTATCGGTTCACGCATCTCGGCGATGCTGCCCGGATCCGGCAATTTTGAAGGGTTGTCGACGTACAACGTGTCTCCTGCATTATTCAGCACTTCAAACTCGACGGTCGGCGCGGTGGTGATCAGGTCAAGATTGTATTCGCGTTCCAGCCGCTCTTGAATAATCTCCATGTGCAACATGCCGAGAAAGCCACAACGAAAACCGAACCCCAGCGCATCGGAACTTTCCGGCTCGTAGAACAAGGACGCGTCATTCAGGGTCAGCTTGGCCAGCGCGTCGCGAAACGCCTCGTAATCTTCGGCGCTCACGGTAAACAAGCCGGCGTAGACTTGCGGTTTGATGTGTTTGAATCCGGGCAGTGCGGCAACGTCCGGCGTGGCTATCAGCGTAATCGTGTCGCCCACCGGTGCACCGTGAATCTCTTTGATGCCGGCGACCACAAAACCCACATCACCGGCTGCAAGACACGGCAATTTCTGGCGCTTGGGGCTGTAAACACCGACGTTGTCGACCTGATGCGCTTTACCGGTAGACTTGATAATTATCTTGTCTTTTTTGCTTAACACACCGTGTTTAACCCGTACCAGCGACACCACACCGAGATAATTGTCGAACCAGGAGTCAATAATCAAGGCCTGTAGTGGCGCGCTGCGGTCGCCTTCAGGTGCGGGTATGCGCTGCACGATTTGCTCCAGCATCTGGTCGATACCGTCACCGGTTTTAGCGCTCACCCGGCATGCGTGACTGGCGTCAAGCCCTATGATCTCTTCGATTTCATCAATGACACGGTCAGGATCAGCCTGCGGCAGGTCCATTTTGTTGAGCACGGGCAATACTTCGAGGCCCTGTTCAATCGCGGTATAGCAGTTGGCCACCGACTGCGCTTCTACGCCCTGGCCGGCGTCAACGACCAGTAAAGCGCCTTCGCAAGCGGACAGCGAGCGCGACACCTCGTAGGAGAAATCGACATGACCGGGCGTATCGATAAAATTCAGTTGGTATTCCTGCCCGTCTTGAGCCGCATACTTCAGCGTAACGCTCTGTGCCTTTATCGTAATTCCACGTTCGCGCTCGATGTCCATCGAGTCCAGCACTTGCTCATTCATTTCGCGCGCGGTAAGACCGCCGCAACGCTGGATGAAACGGTCGGCAAGCGTCGACTTGCCGTGGTCAATGTGAGCAATGATGGAGAAATTTCGAATATGGGAAAGCTCGGTCACGCGCAAAGCCTGAAAATACGGTACGGGGTCTGGGCTGATCAATCAGCAACCGGGAGTGTAAAACGCGGGCGATTGTACCCTATTCGCCGTAGCGCCGCGAATAGGGTAACCGCAGACCGAGAGCCTACTTGGGCGTTTTGATCGCCAGGAAGATCGGTTGACCGCTACGAACCATGCGCACGGCCACATGTTTTCCCGATGGCAGTTTTTTCACTATTTCTTTAAACCGCTGCACCGAGTCGACCGTTTTATTGTCGATCAGAGTGATGACGTCGCCGCTGCGTATGCCGGCGTCGAAACCAGGCTTGTCGGGTACGACGTCGCTTACGACCACGCCTGCATCAACTTTCAATCGCGAGCGTAACGGGCCGTCCAGGTCTTCGACGACCAAACCCAGCGGCCCACCGTTGGCTCCGCGTTGCGGCGTATCGCTGCTGGCCTGGCGGGTGCTGCCGCTGTCCAGACTACCGACTTTCAGCTTGATGGTTTTCTCGCGGCCATCGCGAAATACAACAACGGGCACGTTGCTGTCAGGAGCGGTGCGCCCGACGAGATGCGGTAGTTCAGCCGAGTCGCCGACATTTTTGCCGTTGAAGGTCAGAATCACGTCGCCTTCCAGAATGCCGGCTTTTTCGGCCGGCCCGCCTTCCACCAACTGCGACACCAGCGCGCCGGCGGGTTTGTCCAGCCCAAAGGAATCGGCCAGGTTTTTATTTACGTCCTGGATACCCACACCTAACCAGCCGCGCATCACTTGGCCACTGTCTTTCAACTGCGCAACGACGTTCATGGCGACGCTGCTGGGGATAGCGAAAGACAAGCCAATCGAACCACCCGAACGGGTAAAAATCTGGGAATTGATGCCGACCACTTCGCCATCCAGATTGAGCAGCGGCCCACCCGAATTACCCGGATTAATCGCCACGTCGGTTTGGATAAACGGCACGTAATTTTCGCCTTTTTCGGTGGGCAGACTACGACCCTGGGCGCTGACGATGCCGGCCGCCACCGAGTAGTCGAGCCCGAACGGCGAGCCGATGGCCAATACCCAATCACCGACTTCGAGATCGTCGGTGGGATTGATTTTCACGGTCGGTAAATTTTTGGCTCCGATTTTGAGCAGCGCCAGATCCGAGCGCTCATCACTGCCAATTATCTCGGCATTGAATTCGCGCCTGTCTTGTAGGCGGATAGTCACTTCATCGGCACCATCAACCACGTGATTATTCGTCAATATATAACCGTCTTCCGAGATGATAAAACCAGAGCCAAGCGATTGGCGTTGACGTTGCTGCGGCATGCCGCGCTGTTCGAAGAAGCGGCGAAACATTTCCGGAATCTCTTCTTCTCTGCCGCCATGCTGTTGCCAGCGGTCACGTTGTACCGGTTTGCGAACGCTATTAATTTTCACCACCGCCGGGGAGTTACGTTTAACGATTTCAGAAAAGTCAGGTAGGTCGCGGGCCTGCAATTCAACGCTGGCTAGCAATGCCAGGCACATAAATGCTACGCAATAGAAGGGTCGTACAAGCATGATTGTTTAATCCTTTACTGATGAAGATTTGACACAAATAAAGTTAGCGCGCCGTTAGCAATTGCTAAATGACACTGACCTTTAGCTGCACTGATGGTGCGGTTTGGCGCGCGCGCCCAACAAGCTGCGCTTGCAGAGTGGTGTCATCGGTATGCGCCATACTAAACAACCGTACGCCGGCAGCAGCAAAACAAAAACCGGCAAACGCCGCGCCGATGATGGCTAACTCATTGACAAAAAACTGCTCGCCGACCACCGCGCCCAGCAGCAAACCCGCTACAGGCACCAGATACAACAACGCCGAACCAGCCACTATTATGTGGTCTGGCAAACAAAATTCAACCCTGTCGCCAATGGCGTAAGGCGTTGCCGAATCATCTGCACCGAGCAGCACGCGCAGGTCATTTTGGCGTGCGGGGTACAGTTGCTGCAACAAACCCTGACCACAACCCTTTTGTGCCGCACAATTGCCGCAGGTTGTCTGCTGCTGCGTTTCAACCCAGAGTGCATTGGTTTCGATCGCGACGACGCGGCCCGATTCTATCATTGCGCGACGGCCTCGTTTGGGCGCACGCCTTTGGCAATCTCTCTGGCGGTGGCCACCGGAACCTCACCAACAACGGTGACCGTGTGCCAACCGGCCGCATCGCGTTTAGTCTCGCTGTAAACGACGGTGCTGCCCTGACGCAGTTCGAAGGGCTGTGTTGATGCGTTGTTACCCGGTTCAACAAATACCGAGAACATGGCTAACCCGTCGGTGTAGTGCATCGAATCCATGGTGCCTTTACCACCAAGCTTACGCTGTGCGTCGGCCGCCATCACGAAACCATCTGGCACCCAGGCCGCCTGCCATGCCGCTTCCCCGGATGCCGTGGGGCTTTTGTGCGGGTTGCTAAGGGTATGGTAGTCACTCACAGTGGGTGCGTCACTTTCCGGCTGCAGATCTGCTTCGTCCACGCCGTCGTTAATTTTAATTTGGGTAAACCAAAAACTTTCGAGCACTTTCCGATTGCTGTCGACAACGACTGACTTGAGCAGCAAATCGGATTGCTGATCAAGATACAAGTGGTAACCCAGACGCTCGTTGTCGCGGGGTTCAATATGCAGCCGGGTGACAGTGCGGCCGGCCACGCGATCACTACCCTTCATTTTAAAATTGTAATAGCGGCCTAGCTGACTGCTATGCTCAGCATCATAGGGGTGACCGGCGGCGGTCGATGGCTTGGCCACCGGGCTACGCAAAAGGCGAGCGCCAGAGTGAACACAGCCGATGTCGTGTTTGCCCAGCACGAGTTCACGAGCCGGGCCGTCTAAATGGATAATACGTTCGCGCTCCTGGCCATCTTTGACCACGTGGATAATGCGTACCGAATCCATCTCGTCGCCGCGTTTATACACAAACACGCCATCGTAACTCTGCTCTTGGGCGCTGTGTGACATACGTTGCAGCAGCTGCATGCCACTTTGTGCAGACTCCGCTAGCACAGCGCCGCTGATCAGCAGCGACAAGCCAATAGCTAGACTAGAGAAGCATATTTTCACGAATTATTCGACTTCGTAACTGGCAACGCGCGCCCGCGGCAGCATCCCCTGGGCTATATTCACCGAGGCATGTTGCGCATGCAGTTGCATATAGGTTTGCATACGCTGCTCGCGTAAACGCTCGGCGTCTTTTTGGCTTGCAGAAACCGACGCCGAGCCAGCTTGCGGTGTTGACTGCGTTGCAGGTAAAGCTTGCCGACCTACATTTACGACCGGCGACTGCCCAATGGATGCCAGCGACCCAGGCACGGAAGTCTCTGTATTATTCAACGTTTGCACGCCGAAAAACACCATGGCAGTGACGCTGGCAGCCACGGCTAAACCGGCCAGCGGTTTAGCATTAAACGCTGCACGGCCAGGTTTCAACTTCTCAACCACGCCGGTAACCGCAGTATGTGGCACTTCCTTCTCGATTTGCTCGCGTACCTTCGCGCTGATATCGATATGCGCATAGTGCAATTGTTCTTTCTGCATAACAACGCGCGCGGCATGGTAACGACACCAGCGCGCCCTGACGTCACCGTCGGACTCGACTTGCGTCAGCAGACGCCGAACTTCCAACTCTTCGGCTTCGCTATCCATCAATGCAGACAATGATTCCGCGTTAAACTGTGACATCTGTTACCTCGTATCTTCGTAATAATAATAATAATTATTAGCTTGCATAAAGCGCTGACACTCCTTGATCAATAATAGCCGCTAGCGGCTATTTCGGCACCCTCTGTTTCGTTGACACCGCTGCGCTCACAACAAGGGCTGCAACTGTTTGTCTATCGCCTCACGTGCACGAAATATACGCGACCTTACGGTACCTACCGGGCAACCCATCACGTCGGCAATCTCCTCATAGCTGAGACCATCAAATTCGCGTAAAGTTACTGCCGTTCGCAAATCTTCCGGCAGTTGACTTATCGCTTTATTGACGACGGTTTTTAGCTCCTCACCGAACAACTGGTTTTCAGGTGTTTCGATATCTTTCAACGCCGTTGCGCTTTCAAAATATTCGGCGTCTTCCAAATCAATATCACTGCCCGGCGGTCGGCGACTCTTCGCCATCAAATAGTTTTTCGCCGTGTTAATCGCAATACGGTAAAGCCAGGTATAAAACGCGCTGTCGCCGCGAAACCGAGGCAACGCGCGATAAGCTTTTATAAACGCCTCCTGGGTAACGTCTTGTACCTCGCTCGTATCACGAACATAGCGCGATACCAAACCGAGTATCTTGTGCTGGTATTTAATGACCAGCAAATCAAACGCGCGTTTGTCACCGGCCTGTACCCGTTCTACCAGCTGCTGGTCGCTCGCTTTGCTTACTTCCATAGCGGGCGCCACAATGCTTCCCTAACCTCGAACAGGCACAATGGCTTGGGTAGAATGCGCGAACGATAGACCGCGAAATTGTGGATAAGTTTAAACAAAATTGAAAATTCTATGCTATGCCAGCCTAACGTGACATTGACTATTTACGCCTTTATTTGAGTGTTAAGAAGTGCCCGCATTGTAAAAAAACTGTAAAACCATTGTAAAGCGCTGCTATACTTCCCCGGCCGAACTTATTGACGCGACATAGTATAATCAGCTTAGCCACAGAGCAACTTATAAAAAATGTGTCCACGCCATAGTCACGATGTGCTGGTGATCGGCAGCGGTGTTGCCGGACTATCCATCGCACTACATCTCTCGGGTTTGGGTAAAATCGCCGTTATCGCCAAGGGCCCAATGAACCAGGGTTCTTCCTACTATGCGCAAGGCGGTATTGCCGCCGTTATCGACCCCGCCGACAGCGTTGCCGCACACGTGCAAGATACCTTGCAAGCGGGCGTCGGCCTGTGCCACGACGACGCCGTGGAATTTACCGTGGCCAACAGCCGCGCCACAATCGATTGGCTGATCAGCCAGGGCGTGGAATTCACTCGCGCACCAGAAGCCGACGCAGAACCGGCATTTCACCTGACCAAAGAAGGCGGTCACAGCCATCGCCGTATCATGCATTCGGCCGACGCCACCGGTAAAGCCGTTATTGAAACCTTGATTGATAATGTCACTGCCGCGCCAGACATCGAAATCTTCGAGCAGCGCGTGGCGATCGACCTTGTGGTGCAGGATGGACGCTGCACCGGCGCGTATGTACTGAATCGTGATAGCAGCCACGTCGAGTTGTACCAGGCGCGCTTCGTCGTGCTGGCCAGCGGCGGTGCCAGTAAAGTCTACCTGTACACCAGCAACCCCGCCGGCACCAGCGGCGACGGCGTTGCCATGGCCTGGCGCGCCGGTTGCTCCATCGCCAACATGGAGTTCAACCAGTTTCACCCGACCTGCCTGTACCACCCGCAAGCCAAATCACTGTTACTGACCGAAGCGCTGCGCGGCGAAGGCGCCATTCTGCGCCTGCCCGATGGTGAACCCTTTATGCAACGCTTCGACCCGCGCGAGGAACTGGCGCCGCGTGATGTCGTCGCCCGTGCGATCGACCATGAAATGAAGCGCCTGGGCATCGATTGCGTGTACCTCGACATCAGCCATAAACCGGCAAGTTTCATCGAGCGGCACTTCCCAACCGCGCAACAAGGGTGCGCCGAATACGGCTTCGACATTACCAAAGAACCCATACCCGTCGTGCCCGCCGCGCATTATAGTTGCGGTGGCATCGTTATCGACCAAAACGGCGGCACCGATCTAAAACAACTGTACGCGATTGGCGAAACCACTTTCACCGGCTTGCACGGCGCCAACCGTATGGCCAGCAATTCGCTACTCGAGTGCCTGGTTTACGCGCGCTCGGCCGGCGAGCATATTCGGCAAGGTTGGGATCAGATACCCGCCCCGGACGTAACGCCCGCATGGGACGAATCGCAAGTGACCGATTCCGACGAAGACGTGGTCATCTCGCATAACTGGGACGAGCTACGCCGTTTTATGTGGGACTACGTCGGCATCGTCCGCACCAACAAGCGCTTACAGCGCGCCGACCACCGCGTGCAGCTGCTGCGACAGGAAATCAGCGAGTATTACAGCAATTACAAAGTATCTAACGATTTGATAGAGCTGCGAAACCTGGCCGTGGTCGCCGAGCTAATCATTCATTCGGCGATGGCGCGCAAGGAAAGCCGCGGCTTGCATTACACGCTGGACTATCCCGAGACTCTTCCCGAAGCAAAGGATACCATTCTCAAGCCACCGAATTATTGCGGTGCGGATTAGGGCCAAATCGAAGCGCGGTTTTCAATTGCCGCAGCGAGTCCGCTGTGGCGGAGTCCGGCAGCAGTACGAGGCTTGCTTTTTTGCCAGTGTCTTCAAGCCGAAAATTCAACACCAGCAAGGAATTCGTTAGCGTGCTTGTTGGCAGCAACTCAGCTGCCATCTCCACGTCGAGCAACTGTAAATACCATTGCTCGTGCCGGTAGCTAAGGGCTTTTATGGCATCGTCGGCTTGCAAAAAATAGTGGCGGCGCAGGGCTAACGCGGAAACACCGCCGACGAATACCCCGGCAAGCAACTGCAAAGCTGGCGGCAGGCCACTCGCGCAGACGCAGGCCATGGCCAGCGAGGTGATTGCAAGCAGTAGCAGCAGCAAGCGCCGAGAAGGGATTACCTGAACGTTAACGCTGGCGAGCATGATCCAATATGCTATCTATCATACCTGCCAGTTGCTCGTCATCTATCGTGCCATGCCCTAATAGCCAGCGAAACAGCTCGGGGTCTTCACGCTCAAGCAACCTTTTATAAATCTCCTGGTCAGCGGCCGGGAGGCCAGGATACATGTGCTCGGCAAAAGGCATCAAAATAAGATCCAGCTCCAGCATGCCGCGCCGGCTATGCCAGTAAACTCTTTTCTTATCTGCGTCATACATTTTTTGGGCTGACATTAACCGAACAAGGTTCTATTATACCCCGTCGCATGCCGCTGTTACGCGAAGAGACTCCAAATGAATTGGCAAGATTTTCTGACAACACCTTCGGCCGTCCTCGACCAACGTGGCAGAGCGGTGTTCGAGCCCGCTAGTTATGCAGCCGATTGCCTGAACGGCAGCACTGTGATGATGCCGCTCAGCCACTATGCGTGCATGGCAGTCGCCGGGCCCGATACGCACAAGTTTTTGCAGGGTCAGCTGAGCTGCGATATGCAGGCGCTGACGCCGGAACAGGCGCTGGCCGGCGCGTTGTGCACCCCCAAGGGACGGGTGGCCAGCAATTTTTATCTGCAATACCAGGCCCCGAGCGAAGCTCTGTTTCTGCTCCCGAGCGCTACGCTGCGCGCGACAGAAGCGACACTTGCGAAGTACATCGTTTTTTCCAAAGCAGAAATGCAAACGCAGCCGCCATGGAAACTGATCGGTCTGGCCGGCCCGCAGGCACCTGCAATTGTGCAAAACCTCCTCGGCCGGGAGCCAAACCGGCGACTCGGGTTCGCCGGCACCGAAATCGGCTCGGCCGTGTGCGTCTCCCCGCAACAGCAGCGCTACCTGCTGACTGTCCGGTCCTCCGACCTGGCGACGCAATGGCAGAACCTGAGCGCAGCCGCCATGCCAGTTAACAGCAATGTGTGGGATTACCTGGATATTTGCGCCGGCTTCGGCTTCGTACAAAAACAAACGATTGAAATGTTTATTCCGCAAATGCTCAACCTGCAACTAACGGATGGGGTTAGCTTCACCAAAGGTTGTTACACCGGGCAGGAGATTGTTGCCCGTACGGAATATCGCGGCAACCTGAAGCGGCGCATGTATCGTGCAAACTGTAGCGCAAACGCCGCGCCTGAACCCGGCACCCCCATATTCAGCAGCGCAAAAAAACAGCCTGTGGGTAATCTCGTGATGGCGGAGCCAACCGCGGCAGATAACATAGAACTACTCGCCGTTATGGCGCTAAGCGACTCAATAGAAGAGTCACTATCGCTGGGCGACAAACAGGGACCGTCATTGCAGTTGCTGGATTTGCCTTACACTTTGAATGCGTAGGCTATGAATGGCGCTTACGGAAACAGATAAAATGGGCTTCCAGAATAGCGCAGAATAAGCGTCATTCGTACAAAGCTGTTAACTTTGCGGCACCTGCCAATCGATGGGGTCCAGACCATGATTTTGCAAATATTCATTCGCCCTGGAAAAATGTCGGCAACCAAAAAAACCACGATATGCCGACAACGGTGACGGGTGCGGCGCTTTCAGCACCAAGTGTTTTTGCTGGTCAACAAACTGGCCTTTGCGCTGAGCGTAGCTTCCCCACAACATCAATACCAGCCCTTCCCTGTGCTCGTTTAACTGCGCGATGGCCTGGTCGGTAAACTCTTCCCAGCCCTTTCCTTGATGCGACGCGGCGCGCCCTCGTTCAACCGTTAGAACGCTGTTTAACAATAACACGCCTTGCTCGGCCCAATGTTGTAGATGGCCATGATTGGCCGGTTGGATACCAAGATCGCTCTCAATTTCTTTGTAGATATTCAGCAGCGATGGTGGGATCTGAATACCGGGATTGACCGAGAAGCACAAGCCGTGCGCCTGACCCGGGCCGTGATAAGGGTCTTGCCCGAGAATCACCACTTTGACCTTTGCAAACGGGGTGGAATTGAACGCATTAAAGAACTCGCCGCCATTAGGGTAAATAACCTTGCGCCGACTTTTCTGCTCACTCAGGAAACCCCGTAGTGCCCGCATATAGTCTTTATCGAACTCGCCGCCCAGCCTAGCCAGCCAGTCGGGTTCCAGTTGAATGGATCTTTGCCTGGTTTCAGGGTTGGTCATTGGTTTGAACTACCTCCTGTTGAAGTACGGTGTGGCCGTCACATTTTCAAGGCACTGCATCCGCCCACACACACGCAATGATACAATGCCGATGCAACCCGGCAAACCTTGGTGCATATTCCGGCCCATCGTGAACACCCATTCTGGTTCAACGTGAACACCTAT
>CAZJDL010000003.1:0-74713 GCA_964544755.1 uncultured Pseudomonadales bacterium
AAAAAAAATGTTGCTACTACAGGCGTTTACACGTTTCTGGACAGGCACTAGTTAGCTATGCCGGTGGCGCGGCAGCAGAGTCTTGCGGTCTCTAGGTTTAAAGTAACGACAGGTTTGCAACATCACGCTCCTGCTTGCTGGCGCGTTTTTCAATCCGACTGTTACGCCGACCACAAGATGTGACCGCAACAGACGTGCCGAAAGTACTCGATATTGTAAGCTGTCTGCCTATCCGGTCTGCGCCCACTGGCGCAGCAGGTTGTGATAAACACCGGTCAACTGAATGACCTCTTGAGCGTTATCGGCCCTGTCACTCAACGATTGTACCGCAGTATCCAGATCGAATAATAACGCGCGCCGTTCATCGCTGGCGACCAGGCTTTGCAACCAGAAAAAAGACGCCAGGCGTCGACCCTGACTGACTGGCGTTACGCGATGCAAACTGGATGAGGGATACAACACCATATCTCCCGCAGGTAGTTTGACTGTTTGCGAACCGTAGGTGTCCTCAATGATGAGCTCACCGCCATCGTAGTCGTCCGGTTCGGACAAGAAAAGTGTCATCGAAAGGTCGGTGCGTACTTTAACCGGGGTGCCGGGAACCTGACGAATAGCATTGTCGATGTGTGTTCCGAAGGATTGTCCGCCCTGGTAGCAATTAAACAATGGCGGGAAAATCTTGAGCGGTAGCGCCGCGGACATGAATACGTTGTTGCCAGCAAGAGCGTGCAGAATCTTGTCGCCCAATCGCCGCGCGACACTGGAGTTTTCGGGAATTTGCAGGTTGTTCTTTGCCACCGAGGACTGATAACCCGCAGTCACATTGCCGTCCGTCCAGTCGGCGGCCAGCAACGTAGTTTGAAATTCCCGTACCTCGGCAAAGGTAAGAACTCGTGGCAATTCTATCAGCATGATTGCGATCGGCGTTCATTCAAATAAAAAACCGCGAGCAACCGGCCTTGGTTTCCAAAGGCCGGCGCTCGCGTACCCTCGCTGGAGCGTCAGAACAGACTCCTATGCGAGCTTCGAGCGGCCTATTACAAAATCGTCAGGTGAGTGCGAACTCCAAGGAAAAGATGGCCGAGAAAACGTAGTGGACACGCCAGTACATGAGGCTTTGTTCAACAAGCTGCTAGAATGAAAAATTAGCACTGACGGTGTAATACCGTCCCTCGCCGGGTAAAAAGTGGCCGCCGCCGATTTGGTCGGCATACGTCTCGTCGGTCAAATTGCTGCCATTGAATTGCAAGCCGAAAAAGTCGTTGAATTGATACGAAGCCATCAGGTCGACCGTTTGGTAATCTTCCGCTTTTTCGCGGCCGCCCGGATCGGCGCTGTTGTAGCGTTTTCCGATGTACAGAGTTCCCAGTGCAAGCGACAGTCGTTCATTGAAGTCGTATCGACCCCATACGCTGTAGGAATGCTTTGGTGTTCTTGCCAGTTCAGTGCCTACCTGTACTGCGTCGTCGCCTTCCGCTTTCGTCACTTCGCCGTCCTGATAAGTGTAGGCGGCCGTGATCGAGAGTTGCCCCGAAATCTGGCCCACTGCGCCGAGTTCGAGACCGTCGACACGCTGTTCGCCATTCAATGTGTCGTCGCGATCATTGTCGGCGAACGGATCGTCAGTCCGCGCGTTGGTTTTTTCGGTGCGGAACAATGCAGCGGTGGCAAAGAGCTTGCTGTCGAAGAGCTCCCATTTTGTGCCGAGTTCGAAGCTCAGCGATTCTTCCGGATCCAGATCGGCTCGATTGCCGCGCGTCGAGGCCGTCAGGTCTTCCGCGGACGGGCTAAAGGACGAGCCAGCACCGAAATAGATACTGCCGTTATCGGCAGGCTTAAAGACGAGTGCAGCACTCCAACTGATTTCTTCATCAACAGCGCTCAAGCGCAGCGTAGGGTCGTCGTAGTCATGTTGGTAGTCGGTTTCGAAACGATCCCAGCGCAGACCTGCTGATGCCTGCCACTGCTCGTTAAGCGTAATCGTATCGAACAGGTAGGCGGCGAGCGTGTCGCCCTCCGCCTTCTGACGACTGCCATCACGAGCGTACTGGCCCGTAAATGCGATATTCGGATTGGGGTTTTGCAGATCATTGACGGCAGGCGTGCTATCGAGGTTGTCGTCAACGATGTCGACCAGCTGGTAACGTTTAAATTCCTCCCTTGCAACTTCGATGCCCGTCACGATGTCGTGCTCGATACGGCCGGTTTCGTAGTGCCCGATGAGATCCAGTTGCAGCACAGCGAGCGAATCCTCCGTGTCGCGTGTTTTTTCGTCGGACAAGACGACACCCGGCCCGTAGGTGCGGACTTCGTCGGCACTCTCAACAAACTCGAAGCGCGGTGCCGTCACTATCGACTCTCGTTCCAGCGAGGCGCCGCGTACGAGCGCCCGCAGAGTCGTCGATGCGCTGATATCGTGCTCGACAGTCGCGGTCACCGAGGTTGCTGTTACGTCTTCGAAGTCGCGTTGCAGGTTGCCATAAAAATTACTGAAATCCACCGTCGGCGCCTGTCCTTCGAATGGAGCCAACTCCGGGCCGAGCGTGCGATCCGTGCGCCCCGAATAATTTGGCACCCAGGGCAAACCGTAGTCCGGTATATTATCTTGCTCCTGATAGTCCGCACTCAGAGAAAGTCGCGTGCCCGTACCGATGCCCGTTGCCAGCGTCACGGCCAGGGCGTTTTTTGAGTTTTCAATCTCGTCCCGCCCTGCGACTTCACCATCGTCGGTCAACAGGTTTAGACGTATCGCGGTTGAGTTGCCAAGTGTACGGTTGAGGTCGGTGGTGACGCGGTAATCGCTCTCAGAGCCGCCGCGTAAGCCGAGGGACGAAAAATCTTCGAGTTTGGCCGTTTTCAACTGCAAATTGATCGAGCCGCCAGTGGCGCCACGACCGTGCACTGCTGAACCTGGACCCTTGGCAACCTCCACGGCTTCGACGTTGTAGGTGTCACGCGAATAACCGGCGATGTCGCGAACACCGTCTATCATAATGTCGTTGCGAGCGCTGAATCCACGGATGTAAAGGCTGTCGCCCGGCGGAGCGCCGCCTTCGCCAGCCGCCAGCGTGATACCCGCGATGCCGCGGAGACCTTCGCGCAGGCTATCAGCATTGCGATCCTGCAGTACTGACTCTGGAATGACGGTGAGCGTTTTCGCCGTGTCCAGCAGGGACTGGCTGTACTTGTGCGACGACGAGCGATCAGCTTTGTAAGTGCTGTCTTGCCCGATCACGGTGACCTCCTCGAGGTTGTCATCATCATCATCGTCGTCCGCAACGACTTGTGCTGCCGACACTGAAAGAACCGCGGCGATGGCGAGAGCCAGCGGTTTCGATTTTGCAATTGGCAAATGTCTGGTCTGGATTGTTCGCGGCGTGGTCGTCATTGAAACCTCCATTATTTATTGGCGGTCGGGTTCGACAATCGCCTGCATCCATGCCCTTGCCCGACCATTATTGGTTGCACGTCTAGCAAGTTATCACAGTTTTTCTAAAGTGTAAATGATAATCATTCGTATTAGATGGGAGGCGTTAGAGGGTAGCTATGGAGGCGCGGGCTTCAGTGACGTTCGCGCGCAGATAGTCGTCCTTGAAGACGAGTGGCGCGCCGCTTGTACCCAGAACGACAAGCAGCAGTGAAAGAACGGTTCCCAGCCACGCGTGCACCGTTCTGGTAAGCGCAAAAAGTGGCGCTTCATTGTCAGAACTCGCTTGACCAGCGTGCGGTGATTGTGCGGCCTCGCCCGGCAAAAAATCGGTCATTTCGCGCCGTTGCAGACTGGGAATAGTAGGTAAAGTAATCTTCATCGAGTGCATTCTGGATGCCCAAATCGATTCTTCCAAACTGATGCAGAGCGTAGCTGAAGAGCAGATCAACGAGGGTGTAGCCGTCGAAATCGGTTTCAGCCCCGACATCGTCAAAATTTCGATCGAAAAAGTGAGAGAGCTGCAGGCGTCCGGACAAACGATCAGTGGGCTGCACATCCGCAAACAGGTTCAGCCGGTCGGGGCTGATGTTGCTGGCGCTGAGGTCGCTGTCCACGTTGCCGTCATCATCCGCGTCGAATCGACCCTCCAGGGCAGCGAAATTGCCACCGATGGTCATCGATTCGGACGCCTGCCACTCGATAGCTAGTTCAACGCCTTCGGCTTCGGTGCGCTCCCGATTGACTTCGAATATTCCGTCTGCATTCGCAGACAGGCGTTGACCCAAGTCTGAATCAGACCAGAAATAACTGGCGTTCGCGCGCAGGTTTCCATGTTCGATAGTTACGCCGACCTCGATATTGTCCACAATAATGGGCTCAAGGCTGAGCAGCGAATCGACGTCCTGCCCCGGCGAGTTAACGCCGCGCAATACCCGCCCCACGTCCGGCATCGTGAATCCTTCGGCGAAAGACGCATAGACGGTCAATCCGTCGAGTACATCAACCGAGCCGCCTACATTGAACAATGCCTCGGAAAAATCGGGCTTACCTCCACCAACGGTTTGCGACCCGTAAAAGGCCAGGGTTTGGTACGTATCCACATCGAGCGTCGCAAACTCTTTGCGCCCGCTTGACAGAAATAGCGGGAATGCCGGCATCGCGGTCGCCCTCGATTTGTTCATAGTCACCATTGCCGGAAAGATCAAAAGCGTTGAATGTGAATTGCAAGCGTGTGTCGGTATCGATATCCCAGCCAATCTTGCCGAACAGGTTAAGGCTCTCGCTATCCTGAATATCGCCTTGCACTGCATCGACGCCGATACGCCGTTCATCCGCATCATAGAAAATGCCGCGCGACTCGGCTGCAACGCTGAGCACGAGATCAACCGCGCCGAAGTCACGTGTGCCCGTGGCCGATCCACGATAATCGTAACCGTCTCCATCGAAACCGCCGGCCGAGGTAACACCCAGCTCTACATGCGATTCCCATCGGTCCTCATTGGTCGGGGCTACGGTGACATAGTTGACGATACCACCGGTCGCTCCTACACCCTGAATGGCATTGGCGCCGTAGAGGACTTCAATGCGTTGGATGACGGCCGGGTCGATGGTGGATCCGTCACGCGCTCCATTCCTCAGCGGGTTGGACTGCGGTACACCGTCGATCATGAATAGCGGTTTGTGTCCCCGAAACGTCACGCCGGAGCTGGTCAATTTCTGCCGAGACGGCGCAAAGCTGGGTACTCGCGTACTGATCACGTCAAGGACATTGGTCGATATCAGAAGTTGTTCTGTAATCTCGCCCTGATCGATGAGGCGCACCGTGTTCGGCAGCGCCTCCGCAGGCATGTCGCGGCGCGTAACGGTAACGACAATGACCTCGATGACTTCGTCGTTGGCAGCGTCGTCTGCCACTTGCCCCCAGGCGGGTGCCAGCATGAGAGCAGCTAACAGACTGCCACCAAGCAACGGTGTCACCGCTGCAACCCAAGCACGTATTTGGATTTCCATTCAAATCTCCTTTGCGTTATTCTGCCAAAGGCGAATTAAAGACTTGCTAATCGTCATTTGCTGTGCATAATAAATCTAAATGCGAACTATTACTATTCTAACTTGCCAGGAGAAAGTGCTTTGACGTTTTTGACAACCGTACCTGACGCCATTTTTCGTACCCGCGTACGCAATGAATCGTTAGAGGGCGACAATCCGTTTGAATGGAAAGATGTGACAACCAGCGACATTTTCGAGGGGAAAAAGGTGGTGGTGTTTTCACTGCCGGGTGCCTTTACACCGACTTGCTCGAGCCGTCATCTGCCGCGATTTGAAGAGCTCCACGACGAGTTTCTGGCGTTAGACGTTGATCAGATCGTCTGCGTATCGGTGAACGACGCTTTCGTTATGTATCAATGGGGGCAGCAGCAACATGCCGATAAAGTGTATCTGCTGCCAGATGGCAATGCGGAGTTCACTCGCAAGATGGGTATGCTGATCGATAAATCGAATCTCGGCTTCGGTATGCGCTCATGGCGCTATGCCATGGTGGTCGACGATAAACAGATCAAGCGGATGTTCGTTGAGGCGGGTTATAGTGACAATTGCGCGGACGACCCTTTTGATGTCTCGGACGCCGACAC
This sequence comes from uncultured Pseudomonadales bacterium, assembly GCA_964544755.1. Classification (GTDB taxonomy): domain Bacteria; phylum Pseudomonadota; class Gammaproteobacteria; order Pseudomonadales; family JAUIET01; genus JBBKXJ01. The sequence goes on from CAZJDL010000003.1 coordinate 6,064, forward strand.
CGTGCTCAATTGGCTGAAGGCACAGGGTTGAATCATGCGAATGTAGTGGCTTCCGGCCGGTATGGCTGGGCAAACACTATCGTCCGTTCGTTGCCAATCGGGTTAATTAGCGAAATTCAACAGAATTCATGCAACGTTAGGGTTGAGTAGCGATAGCTTGCCTTGCCTCGTACGGGGGCAAGGTAGACTACCCTTTTTACCCCCCCCCTCCAACCCTCCAATCTTCACAGTTTCTGCGTATCCGGCAGATGTATAAACTATTACGTAAACACAGCATCCAACCCGTCGCTTTCAAGAGAGATGCGTCTTAGACGAACAAACCCACAATCTACTACTTGAAAATCAGATGTGTCGATTACAGTGGCAGTTTCGGGCTGCAGCGACTGATTTATGCATGCTGGCAGATTGTGTGCGATAATCCCGACCCACAACAACCCTGGCGCCAGTGGCATGCGATATTGGCGCGCTGGACTACACACTGCCTCGCAGAGCGCGACAAAATACCCGGTGATCGTTTTCCGACATCTGGTTTAAAATACCTTGCTAGACCTCATCGCCCTGGTCAAACGCAGTTACGACTGTAGTTGTCATGAGTTGTCATGCAACCGGCTGCCGAGGCCGGCACCGACAGGGAGGATTGGCAAGAGGAGAATCGGCGTGGCCAATGCGCTGCCCACGACTATACACGGCAGCAAGCACTACAGCGTAAGCGAAAAGATGATTAGAAGCGATTTTGCGGGCTACCGTGAGCAACTTATTGTTAATACATAAAACAACGGAAGAGGAAAACATGACAGAACAAAAGGCAACAAACGTACACTGGCACGAAGGTGAAGTAACGCGCAAAGACCGGCACGAGCTACTGGGTCAGAAAGGCGCAACGCTGTGGTTTACCGGTTTGTCCGGCAGTGGCAAAAGCACTGTTGCCGTTGCACTGGAAACCGAGCTGACTAAACGCGGCAAATTGTGTTTCCGGCTCGATGGTGACAATGTGCGCTTGGGAATTAACAAAAACCTTGGTTTTAGCGCCGACGATCGCAAGGAGAACATTCGGCGTATTGGCGAAATCTCCAAGCTGTTCGTTGATGCAGGCGTGCTTACCTTGAGCAGCTTTATCAGCCCCTATCGTGGTGATCGCGACCTGGCGCGCGAGGTACACGACAACGACGATATGGCTTTCCTCGAAGTGTACGTCGAATGCGCGCTGGACGAGGCCGAAAAGCGCGACCCCAAGGGCTTGTACAAAAAGGCGCGCGCCGGAGAAATCAAAAACTTTACCGGCATCGATGACCCCTACGAAGAGCCGCTAAATCCTGAAATACACCTACACTCCGACACCATGAGCCTGGAACAAGAAGTAGAAATGATTATCCAGGCCCTGGAGCAGCGCGGGCTGCTAAGCGGCGCATAAAGCGCTTAACAACACGCACAGGATAAAAGGCGACTTTTGCATCCTCGGCTTCGCAAGCAGCATATTCATGTGCTGCTCTTCCTTTGCCGGTACAGCCATGTGCCGGTATGATATCGTTGAAAAATCAGTTTTCCAACGACCTGCTATTTGGAGCATATAAATGATTAATCCCCACGGTTCGGCGGAATTGAACCCGCTATTTGTTGACGACAGCGATCAGCGCAAAGCCTTGCTGCAGGAGGCCGAAGGCTTGCCCAGCCTGTTGGTTAGTTCGGCAACGGCGGCCAATGCCGTGATGTTAGGCGCCGGCTATTTCAACCCGCTAACGGGCTATATGAATCTTGCCGACTCATTGAGCGTTGCTGCCACGTTGCATACGGTCGACGGTTTGTTTTGGCCGGTGCCTATTGTTAATCTGATCGACGACGCAACGGTTATTGAAGGCGCAAAACGTATTGCCCTGCGCGACCCCAACGTGGAAGGTAATCCGGTGCTTGCCGTGCAGACGGTTGCAGCTGTCGAACAAGTATCCACCGAACAGATCAACACAATGGCCGAGCAGATATTTGGCACGCTGGACGAAAAGCACCCCGGCGTTGCAGCGTTTACGAGCCAGGGTCGGCAGCTTGTTTCCGGCCCCATTCAAGTATTGAATTTTAGTTACTTCCAGCAGGACTTCCCCGATACGTTTCGCACCGCGGTTGAAATTCGCAACGAAATTAGCGAGCATGGGTGGCAGACGGTTGTCGCGTTTCAAACCCGTAACCCCATGCACCGCGCTCACGAAGAACTGTGCAAAATGGCGAAAGAAGCGGTTAATGCCGACGGTATACTGGTTCATATGCTGTTGGGAAAATTGAAACCCGGCGATATTCCGGCGCCGGTGCGCGACGCCGCCATACGAAAAATGGTGGAGTTATATTTTCCGCCCAACACCGTCATGGTAACCGGCTACGGTTTTGATATGCTCTACGCAGGACCGCGCGAAGCGGTACTGCATGCGGTGTTTCGGCAAAACTGCGGTTGCTCGCATCTTATCGTCGGTCGCGACCATGCTGGCGTAGGCGACTATTACGGCGCATTTGATGCACAAACTATCTTCGATGAAAAAGTACCGTCTGGCGCGCTGGCCATAGCAATCTTTAGCGCCGATCACACGGCTTACTCAAAGAAACTCAATAAAGTCGTGATGATGCGCGACGCGCCAGACCACGGCAAAGATGATTTCGTCCTGTTGTCAGGCACCAAGGTGCGCGAGATGTTAGCTGCCGGTCAGGATCTGCCGGGAGAATTCGCACGCCCCGAAGTCGCGAAGATTCTTATGGACTACTATCAATCGCAGGAGTAGGTATAAACTACTCTACGTTGCGCGCAGGAAGGCATCATGTTGGCTGCGCGCGCGCCGTAGCCAAGCCGAGTGTCAACGGCGGCGAATTTGTAGCTTCTATAGCGGTTATTTTTACATTTGGGCGCGCAATAGTTACGCTGCATTTGCGTAGGCGTGATGCTACTATTGCGCGGTTTATTTCATTCGAAAACAACAAGGGGGGGGCAACATGGGGTTGTTCGATTTTGTAAAAGAGGCTGGCGAAAAAATGTTCGGCGGCGATGACGAACCCAAAGCAACTGACTCCAGCGCGGTGTCGCAGGAGCGCATTAATGAGCTGCGCGGCCAGAGTATCGGCAAGTCGATCAGCGCGGCGGGTATTCAAGTAGACAATCTGCAAGTGGCCGTCGCTGGCGATATGGCTACGTTAAACGGCAACGTTGTCAAGCAGGAAGACGCTGAAAAAGCCACATTGTGTGCGGGCAATCAACACGGTATTGCGCAAGTCGACTGCCAGCTGGCAGTACAAAACCCGCAAGCAGAAGCGACTTTCTATACCGTGCAATCGGGCGACTCGCTGTCCAAAATTGCCAAGGCGCAATACGGCGATGCCATGCAGTACACGCAGATATTTGAAGCCAACAAGCCTATGCTGGCCGACCCGGAAAAGATTTATCCCGGCCAGGTGTTGCGTATTCCCACAGTCGCGGCATAACGTGTGCCACATATGCCACCCCGATGCGCTTAGATTGCCCTGACGCATAGCGGCGGGGTGGTACTCCTCTCCTAATCTCACCCGCCACTTATTTTCACTGTCCAGCGTTGTTCCAGTAGCGCCTTCGCCAACTCGCGCTGATCGCCTTGCAATTCGATCACCCCATCTTTCACGGCGCCGCCAACACCGCATTTTTTCTTCAACTGCCTGGCCAACGCTTGTAGCTCCGGCGTCGCCAACGGTAAACCGCTGATCAACGTTACGCCGGCACCCTTGCGCCCCTTGGTTTGTCGGCCGATACGCACAACCGACTGCGCCGCTAATGCAGGTTTGCTTGTTTTACACACGCAACTGGCTAGCGCGCGCAAACACTGCGGGCACCTACGTCCGCCATCGGTAGAGTACACCAGCCTGGATTGTTTCTTGGCCATTACCTCGTCCTGCTAGTAATGTGGAGGCTTGTTGTTCTGCTCTTGCTCTGGCTCTTGTGATTCGACCAGCGTCTGCAAGCGCTCCAGCAGTTTACGATTCTGCCGCTGCAGTTGCTCGATCTGCTTCTGCTGCTGGAAAACGACATCATTAAGCGTTTGTGTCAGGTCTTCCTGATAGGCGATTTTGGATTCAACTTCAATAAGGCGTTGTTCGGTAGTCATTGGCGAAGCCTTGGGTCAAAGCGCGAATTTTCAAGGTAAATAAGTAAAAAAGATCGGCTTGAAATTATCTTCGATGCACCCATTTTAACCCTGTCACAGTATTCAACACGAGGACTGAATCATGAACGCATTATCTTACAATCGGTGGAGAAGAACGAATCCTTTGTTTGAGGATTTCAATCGTATGCTGTCGGTGGTCAACAGTGAAGCCGCACAATCTTACCATTGGACACCCAGCGCCGACATCGTGCGCAGCAACGACGAATTTCTGCTCGACCTGGATGTGCCCGGCGTCAAAGCCGAGGATATCAACTTGTCGGTGGCAGACAAAACGCTGACGATAGAGGGCGAACGGCTGAGCGAAAGCGAGCAAGGCGAGGTGTTACGCTCCGAGCGCCTGACCGGTAAGTTCAAACGCAGCTTTACGCTGTCTGATGCCATTGACGAGGAAGCTATCAAGGCAGAATTCAACAACGGTGTACTTCGCGTCACGCTGCGCAGGAAAGCCGAACTTGAACCGCGTCGCATTAGCGTTGAGGTGAAATAGACCTCTCGCAACGGGCTGATCAGCGCCGGGCTGTTCACTTGAACGGCCCGGCGCTGTGTTTTTGTTTTTCTGTAATTCGTTATAATGTACTGTCATTTAAAATGAGACGACAAGGTGGATAAACAAGCTGAAGAAAGAGTTGAAGCAGCGGTGCTGCGGCGGCTGGTGGCGCACTTGGATGAACGCAACGACGTGCAGAATATTGACTTGATGAACCTCGCCGGCTTTTGCCGCAACTGCCTGGCCAAGTGGTTCGTGGCCGCGGCCGAGCAGGAAGGTTTGACGGTCGACTACGAACAGGCGCGTGAGCGTGTTTATGGCATGCCTTACAGCGACTGGAAAGCCAAATATCAACTCCCCGCCAGCGCCGAACAACTGGCGAAGCGGGAGCGGAATTAGATTTCACTAACGCCGTCATTCCGGCGAAGGAGGGAATCTATGCCTGGATGGCGACTGCATTCAATACGCACTACACGAGCTACAACACGCTGCCATAAGGCAAAAAACGATTGCGCGTGTGTTGCTTAATCCATTGTATCTGCTCTTTGCTCAGCGGCTTGCCGCGCGCCTTGAGTGTCTTGTTAAGCCAGATCACCGGTGATTTATCTCCCGCTGTCCAACCCTGTAAGCGCATTTCGGCCACGGTGAAAAAGCGTATCAAATGGTAAATGTCGGTGTCTGAGAGGGCGCTGACGGCGGCTTCCCAGGTTTTTTGTGGCAATGTCATCAACCTGGCGTGCAGCTGTTGCTGTTCAGCATTGAGAATTTCAGCTATGCCTTGCAGCTCCTCGCGCTGACTGATGTCGATAAAGCGCGCCAACGTCTCCACAGCTATTGCCGGGTCATTACTCGACGGTTGTAATTTTGGGTTCCAGCTTCCAACTGACATGTTTTACTCCGCTGCGGGTTAGTAAGTTATTGTGTGAAACGCGTAATCAACCCATTCTATTTTCCTCTACCCCTAGTTCTTTGTGAAAGGCCTGAATCGATTCGGCGATTTTTCCGGCGTTCAGGAATTGAGCGATATTGAAAATCGCTTCGCCTTCATTGACCAAGGGAAGTGTGGTGCAGCCGATTACGATACCGTCGCCGGGCGCCTTGACGGTTGTTTCCGCGATACCCAGCGGCGCGCTGATCGTCGCCAGCTTGTCGCCTTTCGTGATGTAGCTGCCCAGGCGCACGGCGGGAGTAATGATGCCGTCTTGCCCGGCGCGAATCCACCTGGTGGCGCGCGCTACCATCGGTTGCTTCGACGGTTTTTTAAGCGGCCTGAGCATCCCCAGGCCGCGCATCACATTCAGTATTCCTTTGACACCGGCCACAATGGCGGCTTCGTCGAAGCGCATGGCTTCGCCGGCTTCATAGGTAATGGCCGAGATGCCGTTTGCATCAGCATAGCTGCGCAAAGATCCATCTAACAAGTGGGTATTGACCACTATCGGCACCGCAAAACTGTTCGCCATTGCTGCGGTTTCGGGGTCGTCCAGATAGGCGCGAATCTGCGGCAAATTAGAACGGTTGATCGCGCCGGTATGTAGGTCAATGGCATGCGTGCATTTGCTCAATATTTCCGTGACAAAGCGGTTGGCAATGCGCGCGGCCAGCGATCCCGTTGCGCTGCCCGGCAAGCAGCGATTCAAATCACGCCTGTCAGGCAGGTAGCGTGATCGATGAATAAAGCCGAACACATTGACGACGGGAACCACCATCAATGTGCCTTTAAGGCGCTGCAGTGCGGGCCTTTTTAGCAACCGGCGTATGATTTCCACACCGTTTAACTCGTCGCCATGAATAGCGGCACAGACTAACAATACGGGGCCATCCTGGCGGCCATGCATAATTTCGACAGGAATATGCAGCTCTGTATGGGTGTAAAGTTGCGCGGCGCGCAAGTCGAAGTTTGCACGTTCTCCGGGCGCTACGCTGTGGCCGTTGAAGTTGAACGATTTGCGTTTGCTTGCCACCCGTACTCCTTAGCTTATTTGGCCTTGATGCGCTCAATACCGAGACTTGGTAACCTTACCCGCTCGCGCCAACCCAGCCGCGGGTGCGGATTTTGGTCTTGCTGTCACCTGATTGTTCTGTGTTTGCGGGTAAGCCATGTTAGAACAATGTATTTGTCGCAGTCTACCGGGACGCAAAAACCACAGTGTAAACTCGAAGCCGACAATGGATAACACCGGAAAAACAAGAAAAATCATTCATTGCGACTGCGATTGTTTCTACGCCGCCGTGGAGATACGCGACGACCCGTCGTTGCAGGGCAAACCGGTCGCGGTGGGTGGTTCTGCCAATCGCCGCGGCGTTTTAACCACGTGCAATTACGCAGCGCGCGCTTTCGGCGCGCGATCGGCTATGCCCACCGCGATGGCCTTGAGGCTGTGCCCAGACCTCATCGTGTTGCCGGTCAACATGGAAAAATACCGTGTCGCGTCGCAGGCTGTGCAAGCCATCTTCGGGCAGTTTACCGGGCAAATAGAACCCCTGTCGCTGGACGAGGCTTTTCTGGATGTCAGTGCTAGCCGGTTGCTGCAGGGCAGTGCAACCCGCATCGCCCAGGAGATCAGGCGCCAGGTCGCAGCGGAAGTTGGAATAACCGTTTCAGCCGGCGTGGCGCCGAACAAGTTCCTGGCGAAAATTGCCAGCGACTGGCAAAAGCCCGACGGCTTAACCGTGATCAGACCCGAGCAAGTACAGCGTTTTGTCGCGCAGCTACCGGTCGACAAAATATTCGGCGTCGGCAAGGTGACCGCAGCCAAATTACGGCAGCTCGGCGTTAACAATTGTGCACAGTTGCAAAAGTTGTCACTGTTTGAGCTGGATCAAAAATTTGGCCGCTTCGGCAGGCGCTTGTTTGAATTGAGCCGCGGCATCGATCAGCGTGAAGTGCAAAGTGAGCGCACGCGCAAATCGCTGAGCGTTGAGCATACGCTGAATGAGAATTTCGCCAGCGCTGACGAGTGTTTGCAATATTTACCGCGCCTGGTCGATGAACTGCAGCGGCGCCTGCTAAAGCACAGCGCGTCATACCAAATGAACAAGGTGTTTGTGAAACTTAAATTCAAGGATTTTACCTTAACAACGGCCGAGGCAATGGCTGAAAGTGTCGATAACCAGCTACTGGCCATGCTACTAACGAAAGCGTTTGGGCGTGCGAAGCTTTCCGTGCGTTTGATTGGCGTAGGTGTACGTTTTAAACCCAAGCCCGGTCCGCAGCGCGATTTGTTTAGCGAATAAAGGCTGGCTAACACATGCGCTGTTTGGTTATCATCCGCTGCGTCTTTTTGCCGGCCACGCTGTGAGTGGTAAGCTCCCGAGCCAAATACCGGAGATAGAGTATGACGAAATCGCTGCTTCTTGGCCTGTCAGTCACGTTGCTGTCGTGGTGCCATATTGCCCTGTCGGCCGACCCCGCCAGCAGCGAATCGCTGCTGGACCCGGTGTCCAAACGCCTTGTTGCAGCAAAGAAGGCAGAGTTGGATGTTTTATCGCCACAAAGTTATGAGCGTGCCCGCAAGTCTTTCGAAAAAGCACAAACCCGATTGCAACGCGGCAAAAGCCGTGAATCGATCAAGGAAGCACTAAGCGCAGCCAAGACCGCGCTGGCGAAAGCTGAAGAAAACGGGAAAACCGCCAGTATTATGTTGCGCGATGGCATGGAGGCGCGTAACGATGCCCTGCAAGTGGAGGCCAATGAGTATGACGAACGCAGCTGGTCGAAAGCGGAAGCCTTGCTGCGCAAGGCCGCCGTCACGCTGGAAAAGGGCCGCATAAAAAGTGCGGAAAATAAAACGGAAGCTGCCGTCAGTGCCTACCGCGAGGTGGAATTGCGCGCGATAAAATCCAGCTACCTGGCTGAAGCGGCAGACTTGATCGCCAAAGCGAAAGATAAAGACGTGGATGATCACGCGCCCAAAACTCTGGCCAAAGCCGAGCGCTTGCTGGCTGAAGCGGAACAAGCGCTTAACACAGACCGGTATGATACCGATCGCCCGCGCAGCCTGGCGCGCGAGGCAAAGTATGAGGCCATCCATTCCAGTTACATTGCCGACGTGGTGCAACAGGAAAGCGATGACCGTGACACCACGGTTGAAGATCTTGTTGTGCAATGGGAAAAACCGTTCCGGCAGATCGCCGGCGAACTGGATATTGTGGTCGACCTGTCTAACGGCAGCGCTCAGCCGACTAACGATATTGTTCAAGCGATCAATAATTTGAAAGCGGAGCTACGCGACCTGGGCCTGCAATTGGACGAGAAGAATCAGCAACTCATGCTGGCTCAAAGCCAGGCACAGGAAAGAATTGTGCTGGAGGAACAGCTTCGGCGCCAGGATGAAACCAAAGCGCGTTTCGCTCGCATTGAAAAAACTTTTTCTCCCGGTGAGGCCCAGGTTCTGCGCCAGGGCGATGACGTAATCATTCGTTTGATCGGTTTGTCCTTCGACAGCGGCAAGTCCGTGATCAACCCCTCTGGTTTCAGCGTGCTGAGCAAGGTAAAAGAAGTGATTCAGGTATTTCCCGGCAGCGAGTTTTCGGTAGAAGGGCATACCGATTCGTTCGGTGGCGATGCGGCCAACCAGAAACTATCGCAAAAACGTGCCGAATCCGTGCGCGCCTACCTGCTGGCAAATATGTCGCTGGACGCTGCCCATATCACAGCGACAGGTTTCGGTGAAAGCAGGCCTATTGCAAATAACGAAAGCAACCAAGGGCGCGCTAAAAACCGTCGCATCGACCTGGTGATTAAACCAGCTCCGTTTCGAGAGTAGTTCTACGCGCTGCGTTTTCAGGCCCTAGCCTGATTCAGTTTCTTCTGGTGTATCGGCTTGCTCGGGTGAGTTTTTTTCGCGTGTCTCGGCTTTTTCGGCCACATGTGTTCTTGGCGCCTTGTGGGCGATGTCTTTGCTGTCGAAGTCGTCAACGCTAATGGCAAACCAGCGCCCTGCGGAGGCCTTGTGGATCAGCTCGGCATCGGCGCTACTGATGACCCCTTCCTTTTCCGCGCGATCGGCTAACTCATCCAGGCGTCGAAATTGCTTGGGTAAGTCCAGCGCTCGCTGCGCAAAACGAATGATCTTTTCAACGTCGATAAGATCCTGCAAGGCCTGATCCAGTTTGCCGGTGGAGCTGAACTCGCTTGCCGAGCGATACGCACCGTCGCCCAGGCTGTCGCGCAGTTCCGACGGTGCAATCATCGCATCTGTGATTTGACCCGCCAACACGTCGGAGGGCTGCTTGAGCCAGCGGCCGCAAGGTAGCAAGATAACCCGTAACAAAAATCGCAGCGGCCGCAGCGGGAAATTAGCAATAATCTCCTCGTTCGCTTGTTCGCAGCGGTATAAAAGGTCTTGCACCGCATAGTCAACCACTTGCCGTTCAGTGGCCGGCTGTTGTCTGTCTTCATAAAGCTTGAGTACGGCGCTGCTCAGATACAAATAGCTCAACAGGTCACCCAGGCGCGCCGATAGGCGCTCGCGTCGTTTTAGCTCACCGCCTAAAGCGGCCATCGATAAATCGGTAAGGAATGCGATATTTGCGCTGAATCGCGTTAACGATTGGTAATAGCGTGCGGCCTTGCGTTGCGGCGGCGCGGTCACAAACAGTGAATGCGTTAGACCCAGCCACAGCGAACGCACGGCGTTGCTCGCAGCGAAGCCGATGTGGCGAAACAGCAAGTCGTCGAAGCGGTTCAGATTATCGTCCGCTGCGGCTTGCATCTCGTCCAGTAGTAAGGGGTGGCAGCGAATCGCGCCCTGACCGAAAATCATTAGGCCGCGCGTTAAAATGTTAGCGCCTTCTACGGTGATGGAAATGGGTATTCCCTGATAAGCGCGCGCCAGGTAATTGCTCGGTCCTAACATAATGCCTTTGCCGCCATGCACATCCATCGCGTCGTTGATAACGCTGCGGCTCATTTCGGTCACGTGATACTTGACGATGGCGGCAGGAATGGCCGGCCGCTCGCCCTGGTCGACAGCCCAGGAAGCCATTGTGCGCGCCGCGTCCATCGTGTAAGTGCGTGCCGCCATGCGCGCGATGACCTCTTGCACGCCCTCCATTTTGCCAATCGGCAAACCGAATTGGTGGCGAATGCGGGCGTAGGCGCCGGTGGTAAGGGCCGCCATTTTGGCCGCGCCGGTCGCGCCCGAGGGCAGGGAAATCGCGCGCCCCGTCGACAGGCATTCGACCAGCATCTTCCAGCCCTGACCGGCGCGCTCGATACCGCCGATGATGACATCCAGCGAGAGGAACACGTGGTCACCCTGAGTCGGCCCATTCTGGAACGGCACGTTTAGAGGAAAGTGGCGGCGCCCGATAACGACGCCCTCGGTGGCTAGCGGCACCAGGGCGCAAGTAATGCCAAGGTCTTCCTGCTCGCCCAGAATATGGTCCGGATCTTTCAGTCGAAACGCCAGGCCAATAAGGGTGGCCACCGGAGCCAATGTAATGTAGCGTTTGTTCCAGGTCAGGCGCATGCCGAGCTGTTCTTCACCGTCGATGGTTTCCTTGCAGATTACGCCCTCATCCAGGATCGCGCTGGCGTCGGAGCCGGCGTCGGGGCTGGTCAGGGCGAAGCAGGGAATCTCTTGGCCCGTGGCGAGTCGCGGCAAGTAGTAGTCGCGTTGCGCGTCGGTGCCGTAGCGATGCAACAATTCGGCCGGTCCCAGTGAATTAGGCACCGAAACGGTAACGCCTAGGGTCATGCTCACCGAGTTTAGTTTGACCAGAATCTGTGAATGCGCGTAGGCTGAGAATTCCTTGCCGCCGTATTTTTTTTCGATAATCAGCGCGAAAAAGCCCTGTTTTTTCAAGTAGGTCCAAAGAGCGGGGGGCAGGTCGGCACGTGTGTGGGTGATCTCCCAATCGTTCGCCATGGCGCAAGCGGTTTCTACCGGGCCGTCTAAAAAAGCCTGTTCTTCTTCGCTCAAGCGTGCGGCCGGAATGTGTTGCAGCTGTTGCCAGTCGGGCATGCCGCTCAACAATTGACCTTCGAAGCCTACCGTACCGGCGTCGATGGCGTCGCGCTCGGTAGCAGACAGGGCGGGTACCTTACGTTTGAACGCTTCCAGCGCCGGGCGTGACAGCCATTGCATGCGCAGCGACTGCGCATGCAAGATGCCCGTCACTGCCAGCACGAGCAGCCATTGCAACCAGCTCGACTCGCCAAAAACAGAAACAACGACAAGCACCGCCACAATAACGGCGCTGCTTTTGAGTAGCGCATAGCGGTGATAAAGCGTGAAGGATAATACGAGGAACAAGAGCAACCAGGACATAACGCTACTTCCAGTGAGTTGGTGCAAATACGGAGTTGTGGCAGAGTGTCAGGCTAACAGATTTGGTTTGCGCCGGCTAATTTTTCGCCCGCCCCTGCTTTAGATTTGGTAGCGAATAGCGCGCACAAGGTAGTGCGTTGTGCCGGCTGGCCGCTGCAGCTCAAATTCATCGTGCACTTTTTTCCCCAACAACGCCTTCGCCAGCGGCGAATCCATGCTTAGTTTGCCGCTGCCGAGGTCGAATTCGTCGGGCCCAACAATCTGATATTCGCTGCTCGTGCCGGCGCTATCCTCCAGTGTCACATAGGCGCCAAAGTAGACGATATTTTGATTCGCCGGTGACTGGCTGACCACCTGCATTTCGTCGAGGCGTTTGCGCAAGTAGCGTACACGGCGATCGATCTCGGCCAAGCGTCGTTTGCCGTAGATGTAGTCGCCGTTTTCCGAACGGTCACCTTGCTTGGCCGCTTCCGACACGGTGTCGGTCACCCTGGGCCGTTCTTCTTTCCACAGGTAGTGTAACTCGGCGCGCAAGGTTTGTTCGCCGGCAGGCGTGATATAGCGCGAACCGCGCGGTTGTGGCTTTCTGTAACGTCCCATACGCACTATTCTAATTCAGCATTCTGATAAGTCACGCACATGCGGCGTACCATGGCTGGCAGACTGGCACTGCACTAGCTGCTAAAATGTTTGCAGTTTAAAAGCGAGGGTGGGTCGTATGCCAAATCGAATAATTTTAGCGCTGTTGAGCGTATTGCCGTGGATGCAGGCGACACAGGCTATTGAGTTCAAGGGTGAGCTGGTGCAAGGCGGCATCGTTATCGGCAAAGTGCAGCAAGGTCAGAGTGTAAGTTATGACGGGCAAACACTACCGCTCAGCAGCAGTGGTCAATTTGTGCTGGGCTTCGACCGTGATTCACCGGCTACGGTGATGCTGCAAATCTCCAAGCTGGATGGCAGTAGCAGCGAGCGACAATTGAACGTTAAGCCGCGAACGTATGACATTCAGCGCATAGAAGGTATCGCGCGGAAAATCATGAGTCCCAGCAAGGAAGATCTGACGCGCATACGGGAGGAAAATTTTCTGATTGGCAAGGCGCGGAAGGTCATCTCACCGCGGGAAGACTTTTTACAAGCCTTTGTCTGGCCCCTTAATGGCCCCATTACGGGTGTGTTTGGCAGCCAGCGTGTTTATAATGGCGTGCCGAAACGGCCGCACTATGGGGTCGACGTGGCGGCGCCGGTCGGCACTCGCGTGCGTGCGCCGGCCGCAGGCAGTATAAGGCTTGCCCACGACAATATGTTTTATTCCGGCGGTACGCTGGTGATCGATCACGGCCACGGCCTGAACTCGAGCTTTCTGCATCTGAGTAAAATTCTGGTGCAGGTCGGCGACGAGGTAAGGCAAGGCCAGGAAGTTGCCGAGGTCGGCGCAACCGGGCGTGTCACCGGCCCACATTTGGACTGGCGCATGAATTGGCGCAAGCAACGGGTAGACCCGCAGCAGTTAGTTGGCCCGCAACCGCCGGTCGAGCCCGAATCAACCATTGACAAGGCGCAGTGATGATTGACAAAAAACTACTCAGCATTCTGGTATGCCCGGTGAGCAAAGCGCCACTGCGCTACGACCAGGAAAAACAGGAACTGGTCTGCAAAGCCAGCGGTCTGGCGTACCCCATCCGCGATGGCATTCCGGTCATGCTCGAAAGCGAAGCGCGCAAGCTGACTACCGATGAAAAACTGGCTAAGTAGTCACAGGGAGGAGAGGCCATGAGTGATACCATATTTTCTAAAATAATGGCGGGCGATATTGCGGCCGATATTATCTACGAAGACAAGCACTGCATTGCGATCCATGATATTCACCCACAGGCGCCAGTGCACGTACTGGTAATTTCGCGCAAGGTGATTCCACGCCTGGTGGAAGCTGGGGCTGAGGATCAGGCTTTGCTCGGCCACCTGCTGCTAGTGGTCGCCAAGGTTGCCCAACAATTGGGGATTGCCGACGCGTTTCGCACTACGATCAATAACGGCCCCGGCGCCGGGCAAACGGTGTTTCACTTGCACGTCCATGTGTTAGGTGGCGCTACGTTTGCAGAAGGGCGCCTGGTGCCCTGACAATATACTTCTCTCAACACTCTCCGTTCCACAAAGCCTATGAAAAGCGCCGATCTACGCGAAGCTTTTTTTACCTACTTTGAGCGCAAAGGCCATACGCGCGTGGTCAGCAGTTCACTCGTGCCTAACAACGACCCGACGCTGCTGTTCACCAACGCCGGTATGGTGCAGTTTAAGGAAGTGTTTCTCGGCAAAGAGCATAGCGACTTTGTGCGAGCCGTGTCGTCGCAGCGCTGCGTGCGCGCCGGGGGCAAGCATAACGACCTGGAAAATGTCGGCTATACCGCGCGTCATCACACCTTCTTTGAGATGCTCGGCAACTTCAGTTTTGGTGACTATTTTAAACGCGAGGCCATCCAGCTAGCGTGGCAGTTTCTCACCGTTGAAATGCAACTACCGGCCGAGAAGCTGTGGGTAACCATTTATGAAGACGACCAGGAAGCCGAAGATATCTGGCTGAAGGAAATCCAGATCGACGTGCGCCGCTTTACACGTCTGGGTGCGGATTCCAACTTCTGGTCCATGGGCGATACTGGCCCCTGCGGACCTTGCAGCGAAATTTTTTACGACCACGGCGATGTCGTGCCCGGCGGGCCGCCCGGCAGTGCGGACGAAGACGGCGACCGTTACGTCGAAATCTGGAACCTTGTGTTTATGCAGTTCGACCGCGACGCCAGCGGTGTGATGCGGCCGCTGCCCAGGCCCTCGGTAGATACCGGTATGGGCCTGGAGCGGATCGCTGCCGTTATGCAAAATGTGCACAGCAATTACGACATTGATTTGTTTCAAAGCTTGCTGCGTGCCGCCGCTACAGCGACTGGCAGTGACGACACGAGTAACGCTTCCTTAAAAGTCATTGCCGATCATATTCGCTCCTGTGCGTTTCTGGTCGCCGACGGCGTCGTACCGGGCAATGAAGGCAGAGGCTATGTATTACGGCGCATCATCCGTCGTGCGATACGTCATGGTCATAAGCTTGGCGCGCAGCAAGCGTTTTTTCATAAGCTGGTGCAACCACTCGCCGCCGAAATGGGCGCAGCGTATCCCGAGTTAATCGCCGGGCAGTGGCAGATCGAAAAAATACTGTTAAACGAAGAGGAACAGTTTGCAAAAACACTGGAACACGGCATGCACATTCTGGAGCAAGACCTGGCGCAGCTAAGGGGCACGGAAATTTCTGGCGCTACGGCGTTTAAACTTTACGACACCTACGGTTTTCCACTCGACCTAACGGCTGATATTGCGCGCGAACGTGATTTGACGGTCGATATGGCGGGCTTTGAAAGCTGTATGCAAGAGCAGCGTGAACGCGCTCGCTCTGCCGGCAGCTTTGCGGTGGACTATGGGCAGGCGCTGAGTCTGGAAGGCGAGACCGAGTTTATCGGTTATGAACGCTTGCACCAAAGCGCTACCGTTGTCGCACTGTTTAAAGATGGCCAGGCGGTTGCCGAATTAAGCGCGGACGAGGACGGGCAGCTAGTGCTCGATCGCACGCCGTTCTACGCTGAGTCCGGTGGTCAGGTAGGCGATACTGGCTATCTCAGTGCTGGTGATGCCAAGTTTGAAGTGTGCAATACGCGCAAGCAACAAGCGCACCATGTGCATCACGGCAAAGTGCTGAGTGGCAGTATAAAAGTGGGCGACACGCTGACGGCAACGGTTGATGCTGCGCTGCGGCAGGCCACCGCATTGAGTCATTCCGCCACGCATTTACTGCACGCGGCGCTACGTGCCGTGTTGGGCGAGCACGTTAGTCAAAAGGGTTCGTTGGTGAACGCAGATCATTTGCGCTTTGATTTTGCCCATTTTGAGGCCGTGACGGCTGAGCAGCTTGAAGAAATTGAAAATCGGGTTAACGCCGAGATCCGTCGCAACACAGAGGTCGCCACGGAATTAATGGCGGTTGACGATGCGCTGGCCAAGGGCGCGATGGCCTTGTTTGGCGAAAAGTACGGCGACCAGGTGCGGGTATTGAGCATGGGTGAGGGATTCTCGGTAGAACTCTGCGGCGGTACGCACGTGCAGCGTACGGGCGATATCGGCTTGCTGTATATTGTGGCAGAATCGGGGGTCGCCGCCGGCGTGCGCCGTATTGAAGCGTTGACCGGTGCGGCGGCGCTGCGGCATCTACGTGGCGTGGAAACGGTGCTAAACGATGTTGGCCAACTGCTGAAAGCCAACCGTGACAGTGTGACCGGTAAGCTGCAGCAACTGCTGCAAACACAAAAACAGGCTGCCAAAGAACTTAACCGGTTGAAGACCAAGCTCGCGAGTAATACAGGCGCTGATTTGTTGGCGCAGGCGCAAGATGTTAATGGGGTGCGGGTATTGGCTGCCACGGTAGAAGGGGTAGATGCGAAAGTATTGCGCACCACAATGGAC
This sequence comes from uncultured Pseudomonadales bacterium, assembly GCA_964544755.1. Lineage (GTDB taxonomy): Bacteria > Pseudomonadota > Gammaproteobacteria > Pseudomonadales > JAUIET01 > JBBKXJ01. The sequence continues at coordinate 22,494 of CAZJDL010000003.1, forward strand.
CAGCTCAAAGACAAGTTAAAAAGCGGCGTGGTGGTGCTCGGTTCCGCACATAACGGTAAGGTGGCGCTGGTCGCCGGGGTCACGCCTGATCTGAGCGATAGATTATCCGCTGGCCAACTGATGCAAAGCCTTGCCGTGCAAGTCGGCGGCAAGGGCGGCGGGCGTGCTGATATGGCGCAAGGTGGTGGGAGCGACAGTGCGGCATTGCCTGCAGCTCTGGCCACCGTACCCGACTGGGTAGCTGCCAAACTGGTTTGATATAACTTTACTTGGGCCTAATTTAGGCATATAGCGTTTATTTTAGGTCTAAAGTGCCTTAATACGTTTTCATGTTTGTCGTTTTGGTGTTTAATTACCGGGCGCTCTGAATGCGGCTTTGCCACGATGAAGGAAGCGCTAATATGTGATTGCAAAGCAAAATGGAGTGCCGTGCTGTACACGTTGATTGCATGAGTTTAATCGTTCAAAAATACGGCGGCACCTCAGTAGGCAGCGTCGAACGCATAGAAGCGGTTGCCGACAAAATCTGCCAGTTTCGCGCTGCCGGGCATGACCTTGTAGTGGTCGTGTCGGCCATGAGCGGCGAGACGGATCGCCTGCTGCAGCTAGCGCATCATCTGCAGCTGCAGCCCACAGCCAGGGAGCTGGACGTGTTATTGGCAACGGGAGAGCAGGTGACAACGGCGTTACTGTGTATGGCCTTGCACGGACGTGATTGTAAAGCGAAATCTTACAACGGTAGTCAAGTACGAATACTGACTGACAGCGCCCACACCAAGGCGCGCATAAGGAGTATTGATGGCCAACATATCAGGGAAGATATTGCCGCCGGCAACGTGGTTGTGGTCGCCGGTTTTCAGGGAGTGGACGAGCGCAATAATATTACTACGCTGGGTCGCGGCGGGTCGGATACCTCTGCGGTAGCGATTGCGGCAGCATTGAAGGCCGCAGAGTGCCAGATTTATACTGATGTAGACGGCGTGTACACCACAGACCCGCGTATGGTCGATTCAGCGCGCCGGCTGGATAAAATCACCTTTGAGGAAATGCTGGAATTGGCCGGCCTGGGAGCCAAGGTATTGCAGATTCGCGCCGTAGAGTTTGCCGGCAAATATAACGTGCCCCTGCGTGTGCTATCGAGTTTTACTGATGGCCCGGGTACTTTGATTACAATAGAGGACGACGACTCGGTGGAAGCACCCGTAATTTCAGGTATCGCATTCAATCGCGATGAAGCCAAGGTAACCGTCATCGGTGTACCCGACACGCCAGGTGTTGCCTCGCGTATATTGGGTCCGATCAGCGCGGCCAATATCGAAGTCGACGTTATCGTACAAAACGTGGCTGAGGACAAATCTACGGATTTGACCTTCAGCGTCCACCGTAATGATATCCAAAAAGCAGCCGAAATCGTTGAGCGGATAGCCGGCAAATTGAATGCTAGGCGGGTTACGCTTGATGATAAGATAGCCAAGGTATCGCTGGTTGGCGTTGGCATGCGTTCACATGCCGGCATTGCCAGCAAGATGTTTTCGGCCCTGGCTGATTTATCCATTAACATACAAATGATTACGACATCGGAGATAAAGATCTCCGTTGTAATAGAGGAAAAGTACCTGGAATTGGCGGTTCGAGGCTTACATGCGGCGTTTGACCTCGATCAACCCGTTGCTTGACCCGAGCTTGGCACGTGTTGGCAGGCGCCTGGTAACCTGTCAACGTGATGGAGTCGCGGAACTATCCGTGAACAGTTTATCTCTAAAGAAGAGTAAACAAACGATGGGTCGACAGCTTGACTATTGGGTCGACCAATAAACAACCGGATTTTTGCGATTTATGGGATAATAATGAAAGATGTTTTGGAGACGCGTATATGCTTATTTTGACACGCCGTATCGGTGAAAGCCTCATGGTGGGCGATGATGTGACTGTTACCGTATTGGGCGTAAAAGGAAACCAGGTTCGGTTGGGCGTTAATGCGCCGAAAGAAATTCCCGTGCATCGCGAGGAAATCTACCTCAGGATACAGAAGGAAAAAGCAGAAAAAGCGACTAATTCATAACCCTTGTTGAACTTTTCTCATCACTAAAATATGGTATTATCGCGCGCTATCCGGAGAGGTGGCCGAGTGGTCGAAGGCGCTCCCCTGCTAAGGGAGTATGGGCTTTAACTCCCATCGAGGGTTCGAATCCCTCCTTCTCCGCCAAACTCAAAAAGAGTCCCGTATGGGGCTTTTTTTGGTTTCGAGCAGCATGGATGAAGACTTCAGCCATAGTCTAAAGCCAGAGGAGCTCAGGGCTAAAATTACCGTACGATTGCCAAGCAGTCGCTGCCATTGTCGTTATTGACTTAACCACGACTGTTCAATATAGTACGCGGCCTTAAGCGCCCGTAGCTCAGTTGGATAGAGTGTCTGGCTACGAACCAGAAGGTCGGGAGTTCGAATCTCTCCGGGCGCGCCATATAAAAACCGGTCTGCTGCCGGTTTTTATATGCGGTGCTCGAAGAACTTGCCCTCCGAATTCCAGTTCGACTAACCCGACGCCCAACTCTACAATCAACAAGACTCGGCTATTTGGCGAAGCGTTGCCAGCCGCTGCGTATCTGTTTCAAATTGCTTCTGTTGCCGTTAAACCTGATGTAGTGCTCTGTAATAAACAAACTGCACATTCATTACAGCACACTAGAAACCGGAATTGGATTCTGCTTGCCGCTGGCGGCGGCATTTTTGTCAATGCTGCGACTCGCTTATTGCTGCGATTTATGCCTGGTCGGCGCGATGAAGCTTGTCTGTTTCATTGCTGGACGCTGAAACCTTGGCTTGTATGTTGAACACGGTTGTATGCTTGGGTGCAATCAAGTTGTCACTGAGTTTCTTGGTGTGGTCGTAGAAGGGTGGATAGATTCTGGCGATCAGCTCGACGCCAACGCGCAGCGAATTCCACGCAACAAACCACCAGCAAAACAAATGCCCATAACAGCGTGCGCGTTGCGCTGCACTTTTAGCATGTTTGCCAATAGCGCGCCAATCATCCCGAAACAGCAACAAACGGCTTAACTCGGTTTTGTGGTTGTGCGCTGTAATATGGTGTGCGGTACGCTGGCTGGGCAGTATAGAACGCACATAGCGTTGCTTGTGCTCCCGGTTCATAAACAGCGGCTCGGCTATTTTCTCGTAGGGACCAATGAGGGCTAATTCCGCCAGCAGCGCACGATCGCAGCCATGGTAATTGCCCCACAGCAGATTGGTTTTCAGCAGTGCGGAGAGTCGGATCAGGCCGAACAAGTCGGTGCAAACATGCGGCTGCAACACCAGCGACGAAAACCGCGCCGACTGCCGCGCCGCGCCGGCATGGGTCAGGCCGGAATCATAGATCGTAAGTTCTTTGCCGCGTTCGTCGATAATACTGACCAAAGATTGGCACAGCACGGCGTGCGGGTTGTCATCTAATGCAGCAACACAGGTCTCGAGAAAGTTGGGTGCAAACTCATCGTCGTGCGCCGCCCATTTGAAATACTCGCCCGACGCCATCGCTACCCCGTAACTGAAGTTTAAATTGGGGCCGATGTTTTCGGTGTGGTGGTGATAGTGAATACGCTCGTCGTCGCGCGCGTAGGCGCGGGAGATATCTTCGGTGGCGTCAGTTGAGGCATTGTCACAAATTAACAGTTCGAAATCTGTAAAGGTTTGGTCTAGGATGGAGTTTATGGCGCGGCGGAGATAGTGCTCACCGTTAAACACAGGCAGAACGATGGACACCCTCGGGCATTTTTTGTCAGTGTTCAAAGGTCGCTCTTGCAGCTAGTTATAGTTTATATATGCCACCCCCAGGAGCCAGCCTGGCAGCATTACTGGCAATAATGCTCAGGAATTGTGCAATACTCGCATAAACGCCTGTGCGCCACAAGGCTGTTTTTTTGAGCTCCAAGTTAACTATGCTGTGTTGTTTGGCGGCTTCGGGATACGCACGGTTCTGTTTGTGCGACCGTCAAGTCGACAGCCTTGATCGCCATCGCAAAAGCGCGTGTCGTATCCATATTTTGGCTCAGGAATATTCGAAAAAAAATAATGCCATGAGTATTTTCCGGTCGCTACGCATTGAACCTCACTGAGTCCACCAAGCTACCGGCGCGCGGCGCGGTGCATGGCGTTGTGTCGACTTCCACGGCAGCGATTGTGCAGGGCTTTGGCCAACTGTTAGTGCTGGCAATATTAGCGCGCTATGTGAGCAAGACCGACTTTGGCCTGGTCACTGCAACGTTGGTTGTCATCGGTCTGGGCCGGCAACTCGCCGAAGCGCTGGTACTGCCGGTGCTGGTGCAGCGCGATAATCTATCCGCACGCGACAGCGGCACTGCCGCAACGCTGTCGTGGCTGTTCGGTTTTGTTGCTGTCGCGGCGCTTTGGCTGGGCGCAGGCGCCATTGCGCGCTTGTTCTCAGAGCCGGATATCGTGCCCATTATTAAAGTAATGGCCTTGGTGTTTTTGCTGCAGTCACCGTTGTCTGTCGCTGAGGGGTTGGTGCAGCGTGACTTTGGCTATGGCCGTATCGCCGCTGCGGAAGTGCTGTCTTTTTTGTTGGGGTACACCGCGGTCGGAGTGACGCTGGCGTTGCTTGGCGCCGGAGTGTGGGCCCTGGTTTGGGCCTATGTCGCGCAGGTGTTGGTGAAAACTGTGTTTCTGGTTTGCTATCGTCCCGATTCCCTGCGACTGGCCTTCGACCCTGTTTCGGCGCGTGCGACGCTCAGACTGGCCGCTGGTTTTGGCTCGGCGAAACTACTCAACTACGCTGCGCTACAAGGCGACTATGCGGTCGTCGCGGCGACGATGAGCGCGGCAGCCGTCGGCGTATATGGCCGTGCTTATCAGGTTGTTAGCATGCCGGTCATGCTGCTGGGGCAGGCGCTGGAGCGGGTTTTATTTCCGATCTACGCGCGCTTGCAAAATGATCGTTCGCGGGCGGCCGAACATTACGGCCATTCGGTTGCGCTCAGCGCTATATTGATTGCGCCAGTAACGGTGGTGTTCGTGGTGCTGGCGCCGGAGATTGTGCGGCTTATTCTTGGGCCCAACTGGTCCGAAACCATTGTTCCGCTGCAAATCCTGTCTGCCAGCCTGCTGTTTCGCATGGGTTATAAACTTACCGACCCACTGACCAAAGGCTTCGGCGTGGTCTACGCTCGCCTGTGGCGTGTGGCGATCTATGCCGCGGCCGTCGTTAGCGGTGCCTTCATCGGCGTACCCTGGGGGTTGATGGGTGTTTCAATCGGTGTGTCGATGGCCATCATCATCAACTATTTTTTGATGGCGCATCTGTCGCTGAAACTGTTGAGTTTGTCCTGGCGCGCCTACGCTGTTATGCATGCCCGTGGCATTGCACTCGCGGCGTGTATGCTGCCGCTGGCATGGGCGGCAGCTAGCGGGTTACGTTATCTGGGCGTCGGTTATTTCACGGTATTGTGTAGCGTGTTGGTGCTGGTTGGCATTAGCTGGGTGGCCGCGGCGGCGTTGCGCCCCGACCTGGCATTGGGGCCGGACGTGCAATGGCTGTCACGGCTGCTGGGCAATGCCCTCGTCCCGGCTGCGGCTACGTCCGCCAAAAATCGGCTTCGACAGGGGGTTGTTGTTGAATTTCATGGTTCGGCGCGGCAATGCGCGGCATTGAGCGTGGCTGTGCGAGCACAGCTTTCCGCGCAGCGAATTCATGTGCGTGACGTGCGGCCAGCCGGCAACTTGTGGGTAGCAGCAACCAAAGCTGTGCTGCGCGCGCCTCGAATGACGCTGCATCAAGCGTTGATTCTATTTTCGGCGGTGCGTGAGGAGCGCAGCAATGCCGTTACGCGAATTGTCGCCTGGCTGGCGCTAAACCGGCAGTTCTCATTAACGCAGGACACCGCAGCGATATTCCTGTGCCAGCACGGTGTACTGCAAGAGCTGCAATTGCTTGATCAGCAAGGTGATCTCGAAGCGATACTCAGTCAAATGCATCAACTTGATCAGCACGTGCCTGACGTGCTGGTGATCCTGCAGGAATCGAACACCGTGGCGCAGCAGGTGCAAGCCATTGCTGATCAGCTGCAGAGCCGGCGTGGGAATTTACCCGTGTCAGTCATTTCGACTGAGCGCGTCGACCTGGAAAAAAATATGCCGCAATGCGCCCAACAAATCGCCGCCGCGGTGGCCACGCAATGGCGCAGTCGGCGCACTGCGGGCGAGCGGCAGTCTTCGTCCTGATAAATACTGTCGCGCCCGTGAATGATGAGTTCTGCAAGAAAGGGATAATTTTTAGACAAATCCGCAGCACGCCTCTCATTTTTGTTGCCCGTCTGTAAACTATTACACATAGCGGTGTGACCATGCCACATAGACTACCTGCATAGAAACCCTATAATTAAAGGACATTTCTGAGGAAAGGGAGAATCGTACCTGTGGCCGCTAAGAATGTGCACTGGAGAATCACTTTTTTTACCCGCGTATTGGCACTGGCGGCAACCATCACGACTCCTGCCTGGGCCGGCACTTACTATGTAAGCACGACTGGCGATGATGGCAATGCCGGTTCGTTGGCGCAACCCTACCAAACCGTTAACCACGCGCTGTCGAAACTGCGGCCAGGTGATACGCTGTACTTGCGTGGTGGTACTTACTACGAGGAAGTGAGTGCCTCTGTCAGTGGCACTGCTGGCCAACCCATTACTATCGCAGGCTATGCCGGCGAGCAGGCCGTGATCGACTCCGGCTACCCTGAGTTTCGCGCGGCGGGCAATAACGACTGGGAGTTGGTGAATGCGAGCCGCGGCGAATATCGCTCAAAAAGCAGCTGCCTGGACGAAGACATCCATGCCTATGTCACCGGCATTGCGGGTTATGAAAACGAACGCGTGACGCTCATCCCGTATTCGGATATTGGTTCTTTTCGTGCTACCACAGACACCTACAGCGGTAGCAAATTCTACGTCGGCCCGGGTGTGATGGAGATTGCTGGCCGCTGCCATATTCGATTGGCAAAAACGACCGCCATGCGCAATGCGGAGGCGCGCTATGGAAAAGTATTTGCCAGCGAAAATGCCAACCCCGGTGGCTACGCTATCTTAATGTCGCAGGCTTATAGCACGCTAACAGTGAGCGGCGCCTGGCTGACCTTTAAAGACATTACTTTTAATCAGGCCAGGAGAACCATTCTGCTCGAGCCTGGTGCGCAGCATGTTCGCTTTGAAGGCATCACTGCATGGATGGGTATCAGCACATTCCAAACTTTTAGCGGCCCGGTGCATCACATCACCATTACCGACTCGCGTGTTCTGGGTGACTGGCCGTACTGGGTTTTCTGGAGCGATATGAAAAACGCACCAAAAGTTGCCAATCTCTTGCGTGGTACGTCGATTAACCTGCAAGGTGGTACGCACGATTGGGTCATCTCGCACAATTTAATTCGTGGCTCAGGCCAGGATCTGATCGGCACTAACAATGGGGAAGACAGAATTTTTGTGCACCATAACCGCATGGAAAACTGCGGTGACGACGCGGTCGAGATAGAGGGCAAGGCCGAACTTGGCGGTCGCGATAATATTGGTCATATTCAAATCAATGACAACTATATTGGCAACTGCCTGGTGGCGGTGTCGGTCGGGCAAGATACCCGCAAGATGACCGGGCCGCTATTGTTTTACCGCAACGTTGTGGCCTTGCTGCGCAACCACCCGGTCAACCGCAAGGCAGGCATCAACCACTGGAACGGCGGCGGGCAGTTTGGTTATGGCAAGATGTTCAAACAAGCGGGTAGTGGCTTCGCGGCGCGTAATGTGCACTACTATCACAATACGCTGGTCATGCTCAAAGCCCATGGCGGTATTGAGCCGACCCCGGAGCATCCCGATGGCAGCACTTTTGCCAATAACATCGTTGCGATGGTGAACGACGAAGCCGTCGCGAAATACAATATCGGATCTAATCAAGTGATCGACGGTAATTTGTACTGGAAGGCAAACGCGCTCGATGGTGAGCCGTTGGTCGGCGGTAAAGACAGCGTTGCGGAATTAGACAATATCGAGCAGCGCAGCATCGGCGCCGAGCCAAAGACAGGCAGCGACCCGCAGTTCACCAGCTTTGCGCCGGATGTTGTCGCTGGTTCGGCAGGCAGCTTGGCGTTGCGCGCTAATGCCGAAGTGTTAGAGCCGGCGAATTTCATGCTCGCCGGCAACAGCCCGGCGCGCGGTAAAGCGGTGCCGTTGAGCTGCAGAGGGGTCAGCGGATCGGATGAACAGGGACGCCCGCTATGTAACAACGGCAGTTTGCCTGATTCGCACACGGCGACCGATATAGGCGCGATTCCAGCGCAGGCGCAAGCCAGCGACTACCGAGCGTTTCCGTTTGCGTATGCGCTGACGCCGGAGCCCAAGTCGGCCCCGGCACCGAAAGTGGCGGTAAAACCAGCCGCACCGGTGTTAAAGCTGAACGTGCCACGATAGTTCTGTTAGAAACAACAATGCTTGGGGCTCGCGAACGGGCGCTTACGTCTTGACCGGCTGCTTGCTGGTATAGTCGGTGCCATAGTATTCCACATCGCGCATATCCAGCGCGTTGACGACTACGCCGAGCATGGGTACATCCGTTTGGCGTAGTTTTTCCAGTCCCGCCTTGATTTGGTTGAGTGGTGCGGCGCTGGCCTGCGCCACGTAGATTGCGGCGTCCATTTGCCTTGCAATCATGGTGGTGTCGCTGACCGGCAGTATCGGCGGGCAGTCCAGTATGACCAGGTCATAGTCGTGCCGCAGTTGCAACATCAATGCAGTGAAAGCGGGCGAAGCGAGCAGTTCCAGCGGATTTGGTGGCACCGCGCCGGCGGTGATGAATTGTATCTTGTCACTTTCCGGGTACACGATACATTCGTCAAGGTGTGCTTCATGGGCGAGCAATTGTGATATACCGGGCATATCAGCCGGGAGTTTGAGTTGTGCGCCAAGACTGGGGCGGCGCAAATCGCATTCCACCAGTAGCACCTGATCCATTTGTCCGAATGCGTACGCGAGATTGAGCGCGACTATCGACTTACCTTCGCCGCTCACAGACGACGTAATCATCAGCATTTTATGTGGTTTGAGCTGTGCGCTAAGCGTAATACCGGTGCGAATGGTACGGATGGCCTCCTTGAAGTAGTGTTCGCCAGGGCCGAGAAATGTGCGGCCTATAGCAACCGGCTCACTGTATTTGGCTTTTATTTGTGGAATTGCACCCAGCAGCGGCTGGTGCAGCGCGGTCTCGACTTCTGCGGCGTTTTTGAGCGTATTGTCGAGGGACTCGATAACAAACGTGACTAAAACTCCGAGCAACAGAGCGCCGACAAAGGCCATGATGACGGTGAGGGTTTTATTTGGTTTGGCCGGTTTGAGCGGTGTGACGGCGGGCGCTACTACTCTCGCATCAGCGTACTGCAAACCGCCAGTCTCCGCCGTTTCTTTCATGCGATTGTAAAAAATATCGTACAGTTGCCGGTCGGTTTGCACTTCACGCTGCAAGCTCAACAGTTCGGACTCTTTGCGGCCGGTTACATGATACTTCTGCTTGGCCTGTTCGATGGATTCAAGCAGTGCTTGCTCCTCTGCCTTGGCCATCTCAAAGCTTTTGTTGATGCCCGTTAGCACGTTGCTAATCTGGCGGCGTAAATTGCCATTGGCGGTTCTGAATTCCGCAATAGCGGCGAGCATTTTCGGGTGTTGCGGGCCATACGTTTTGCCGAGTTCGGCAATCGTGCGCCTGGAATCGGCCTTGCGCTCCTTGAACGTTTGCACCAAAGCATTCTGCGCCACGGCCGGTATCGATTCCAGCTCGTCCGGGCTGGATTCCTGTACCCGCTCAACCTGGCGCGCCGCGCTGTGCGCCAGGTTGAGCGCGCGGCGGGCTTCAACGAGTCGCGATGTCAGTTCATTGAGCTCCTTGCTCGGCAGCGACTGCAGCCCCTCGGCGTCGAATACCTGTTCGCGTTCGCGAAACTCCTGCAGGGCGCGTTCAGACTCCTGCAAATTTGCTTTTACTGCTTGCAGGCGCTCCGACATCCAGTTGGTGGCTGATTCACTAAAGGCAAGCTTGGTTTCCAGCATGTTAGCGATGTAATTGCGCGCATGCGAGTTAGCAACGCTGGCGGCCAGGGTGGCATCGTGCGATTCGAATTTAACCGTAACCAGTTGGGTTTTATCGATCGGAGAGACCTTGAGATTCTCCAAATAGGCACCGATTGTTCTTTGCCGCGCCATGGCTTGTGCGTTGGGTTCGACGCTATCCGCCGAGCCGGGCAGCCAGTTGCGCCAGCTCGACCCGGATTGTGATGGCTCGTATTCCGGATGTTCAAGGAGTTGTAGTTCGTCGATGACTTTGTCTGCCACGGTGGGCGAATTCAGCAGCTCGAACTGCGTTTGATAGTATTCTTGACCGCTGCTGTCGGGGGAGTAGACTTCTTCTATTGAAGTGACCTTGGCCGAGCCCGACTCGATCAACAAGGTAGCGCTGGCTTCGTACACAGGATCAACGCTAAACACCCACAGCGTCGCGAGTAAACTGCTGCCCAGCGCCCATGCCAGGATTTTCAGTTTTGCGCGGCTGATAACCTGCCAATACTGGCGCAGGTCTATTTCGGCCGTTGCCGCCCAATGTTTATCTATTTGCACAATATTCCGGTTCAGTGTCGTCATGGCGGATTAAAAAAAGCTCCGGCGCACAGTGATAATATCACCCGGGTAGACGGGTTCATCGAGTCGAATTGACTGCTTCTCCTTGCCCGCGGCGCCGGCGCGCAGCACGGTAATTTTTTTCTGTGAGGCACGCTCGGTGAGGCCGCCCGCCAGAGTGAGTGCTTTTTCCAGCGTCAAGCCCGGGCGATAGGGGTAGCCTCCGGGTCGTGCTACTTCACCGCTAAGGTAAAACGGGCGAAATTCCTTGATCAACACCGTGACTTCCGGGTCGCGCAAATAGGGGCCCTGCAGGCCCTTGGTAATAAGTTGTTCCAGTTCAGCGACAGTTAACCCTTCGGCCTTTATTTCGCCGAGGAAGGGGTAGTTAAAACTGCCCTCGCCGACCAGGATAACGCTGATGCTAAGGTCTTCCTCGCCGTAAACCTTTACCAGAATTTCGTCGCCCGGGCCCAGCGTATACGATAGTGTCGGCTTGCTGGCTGACTCCTCCTGCGCGCTGCACAGTGGGCCGAGCAGCAGCAAAATGATAATAGGTAGCGTCCACCAGAGCGCTTGCCGCCGCCGCATTTTGTGTTTTTCGAGGCATACTTGTCGCACGCTTAAAGTGTTCTCCGTCATGTGCATCATAGCGCTATGTCAATGCCAACTGAAAGGACGCGGCGATTGAAGTTGAGCAAGTCTACGTTGCTGCTGCGATCCGTGTAGTGTGCGCCGAGCTCCAATGCGATCCAGCGCTTTAGCCGGTAAGCCAGGCTGCCGGTGAACTCGGTGAGTTGCTCGCCGCGTTCGAAATTTTCATATTGTTCATCCACATAGGCGATGCCGAGCACGGTTTGCACGCGTTCGTTCCATTCGTGCGTCCAACCCGCCGAGATGCTCTGCACATCGATAAAATCGCCGCCACCGTTGGTTTCTTCGGTGCCGCGTTCGGTTTTGAAGTTGAAGTGCGCATAACTGCGCGGCGACCAGGTGACATCGGCTTCCCAGCTCGGGGCCGAGAAATCGTCGCGGCTGACGCTGTCAAACTTCTTTTGCTGATAACCCAACTTGATGGCTCCGGTCAGTTGCTCGCCGCCTTCCCACTCCGCGCCGACCAGATAACGGTAGTGGTCACTGTCGAGTGTGTCTTGCAGCGGCCGGTCGCTGCCGTAGTCAATTGCCGTGGCCCGGGCCTGCACCAGCAGCAAGGTTTTCGGCCTCACTCGGTAATAGAACGTTGCGCTCGCGCTGGTGTCTTCACGGTCGCGGAATTCGGTGCGCTGGCGATGGTTTTGGTACCGAATATCCTGGTAGCCGGCTTCGAACGCCAGTCTTCCGGTCGCGCCGCGTGCACCATAGGTGTAGCGCGCGCTGGCCGCCGTTTGTTCGTATTCGTCCGGCTCGTCCAAATCCTGGGCTTGTAGGGGGTCGAATCCTTCCGTTAACCCGGTGCCCCGATTCTCATGCGCGGCGGCGAAGCTGGTGTGCACGCTGAGGTTATTACGCAAGCTGAATTGCATATTTGCCTGGGCTTGCACGTTGTGATCGACGTAGTCGTCGTCTTCGCTAGCATAATAGCTCGCCGCTTCAGCGCTATAGCCGAGTTCATAAACACTGTCGCCACGTTCGAGTTGCGCCTTGAGTGACGGAGTCAGCAGTGCAATCACCGAGTCGCGCTCGTCGTTCGCGCTCTCGAAAATATTGTTGTCATAGCGCAGTTCAGTACGCAGGGCAGGCAGCAGCGTGGCTGGCCCAATGGCGATACCGTTGGTGTCACCCCGCGCAGCCGCCTGCAGTTGGCCGGCGCCCAGAATGGCGATAGCTAAGCTGAACTTGGCATAGCAGGCGCCATGCACTGGCAACGTCAACACCTAGACCTCAGGCAGAGAAGGCGGGCGGAGTAAATCGATAAAATGCATGATAAGCAACCCCTCTCATTGCACGCGCAGTGGCCGCGACCGCGCAAAAAGCACGAGTCAACGTTCGTTAGCGCATATGTGTTTGGCCGTGCGATTCGCTATTTAATTAGTAGTAGTCGGCCAGTTTCCAGCTTGTTGTACGGCGTCAGGTAGAGGCTTGTAGTCAATTATGTGTCGTCACTAACCTGAAATACTAGTGCAACAAAATCCTAGCATGATACTGCAACAAGTCGTTAATATTAGTGCTTGCATGGCAGATGATCAATACTTGATCGGCCAAAACGTAAAGAACGTGAATAAGGAACAAAGATTTTCTTGTGTGATAAGAATCACTATCGTTATAGTGCGGGGAGTTGGAGTGCTCATAGAAGCATGGTAATGGGGGACATCGATTGGAAGCGAAACCGGCCGGCCCGATAGTCGGCAGAAAGTTGTATCGTCTGCACGATACATTATTGAATCACACACAACTTCATCTCAGCATTTTTTTCTCGGTCCTGATATTTTTGGGCCTGGCTTATTATTGGGTTGAGGGTCTGCGCGAGACCGATTACTTGCTGCTGGCCTCAATCAGCGGCCTGCTCATGTATATCGTATACAAGGTGATGGGCGTCTACCGGCAGTCGGAGGGCTATCTGTTTGGCCGGGCCATGACACGCTTTTATGGCCTGTGGATACTCGCAAAAGCTTGGCTGATTGTCGTGTTGCTGGTCGTGCTGTATACGTTCTTCACCAAATCATCAACTGACTTCTCTCGGGTTGTGATTGGCAGTTGGGCTGTGCTGGGCTATATATCACAGTTGGGCATTTATGTGGTGTCCTACTGGTTGGCGCGAAAATACTTCCTCCATTTTTGTGATCCTATCAATACCGTGGTGGTGGGTTCGAACGCGCTGGCTGCGCATTTGGTCGCTAAAATCAACGGTAACCCCTGGTTGCCGGACAATATTGTCGGGGTGGTCGACGAAGATCAGGAGTCACTAGCGGCTTGGTCCAGTGTCGCCGCGCCCGCATTGGGCGCTATTGAAAGCCTGAATGGTCTGATTGGCGAGTCCGCCGTGCGGCGAGTATATATCGTGCTGCCGTTAAACCAGTCAGCGCAGGTAGAGAGAATCTACAAACTATTGCAATGGCAAAACGTCGATATCATCTGGGCGCCAGATATCTTTAGCCTCGAGTTGGGCAACTACGGTCTGCGCGAAGTTGCCGGTGTGCCGCTGGTCACGTTGTCGGAGAGCCCGGCGGTGATGCAAGGCCAGGCACTGACCAAGACCGCCATGGACAAGACCATTGCCGGCATCTTGCTGCTCCTGCTGTCACCGCTGATGCTGCTGACTGCCGTTGCGGTCAAACTGTCATCTCCGGGGCCGGTGTTTTTTAAACAAAAACGCCACGGCTGGGACGGGCAAGTGTTCGATGTATGGAAGTTTCGTTCGATGCGTGTGCATGACAAGAAAGACGGCAAGCTCGAATTGGCGCAACACAACGATTCCCGCTTCACGCCGATAGGACGGTTTATCCGGCGCATGAGTATTGACGAGTTGCCGCAATTGTTTAACGTAATGCAGGGTACAATGTCGCTGGTTGGCCCGCGGCCGCATGCACTGGAAGTGAACCAGTTTTATGCACAGCATATTCCGTCGCTGATGTCGCGGCATCGGATCAAACCGGGTATTACCGGCCTGGCGCAAATTAATGGCTGGCGTGGCGGTGATGATTGTACCGTTGACACGCTGGACAAGATGCGCCCGCGCGTCGAGCATGATATACGCTATATCAAAAATTATTCCTTGTTACTCGATTTGAAAATATTATTGATCACGCCGTTCAGGCTGTTTTCGAAAAATATTTACTAGGCCTGTTATCAGGCCCTGGCCCCCACGTCGGTGGATTCGGCGTGGCAGCGTAAAAACCCAGGCGTTGACCGGTATAATAACAAGGTTTCCTGCTGTTCGTGCGCTCGCGGCTGTGTCTGATATCATCGAGACGAAACCACCCCATGAATTCTGTCAGTTCCGTGAGCGTTACGCATTCAGTCACCGAAAATAGCCGGCCCAAGGCCATACAGGTTGTTGAATGTTTTGCTTATGGCACCGCGAAGTCGGTTAAGCAGTTGTCGGGCTTTTTAAAAGCCGACTTTGACGTTGAAGTGTTTTATTGTGATCGCGATGGTACCGACGAAGAACTGAAGAATATTGATCCCGCCATAAAGTGGACGGCGCTTAACTCCACAGGGCCGTTGAAACATATTAAAAATATTCGCCAAATCAGGTCGCAAATAGACGCCCGCTGCCAGGCAGTGCACGGCCACAGTAGCTATGGCGGCATGTACGCACGGCTGGCGTCATTGGGTAAGTCGGTACCGAATGTGTTCTTTTCACCGAGAGGCTACGCTTTTCTGCGTGAGGATATGTTTTGGGCAAAAAGAGCCTTGTTTTTTCTTGCCGAAGTCATGCTGTCATTTTTCGGCACGACGGTATCGTGCGGGCCTTCAGAGTTTAAAGTCGGCGCCAGGTTTTCGCGCCGAATTGCCAGGATCAATAACTCCGTACTCGTCCAAGACGACCGTGATATCAGCAGCGATGCAGAGTTCCAAGTACTTTCTATCGGGCGGATCGCGCCGCAAAAGGGCTTCGACATTTTTTTCGAGGTAGCCGGCCGCTTGCCTGACACACGCTTTACCTGGGTGGGCTCTTGCGATGACGATTACTACGATAATATTGTTGCGTCAAAGCATGGTTTGCCAAACAATGTGGAACTTATCGGCTATATGGGCCAGGCGCAATTGTTCAAGAAAATGAGGGCGCAAACCATTATCATGCACCCCTCGCGGTGGGAGGGTTTGTCGAGGGTGCTGCTCGAGGCGTTGGCCTTGGGTAAACCGCTGGTCACATCGACTTTCGCCGCTAACCTGGACTGCCTGCAGCCGCTGGCCACCTCCACAGAGAAGGGCCGCTACGCCAACGGCTTCGCCTGCGAAAGTGTAGACGCATACGTCAACGCCATTACTAAAATGAAAGAAGATAGGCCGCTGGTTTTGGCCATGGCGCAATCTTCCTACCGTTTGGCGCAGAGTGAGTTTGATGTTCGCATAGTGCGACAACAGTGGCTGGACTTGTATAAAGCGCGCCGCGCCACATAATCCTAGAAATCGCAGTTGGATCACGAAAGTATGCACAAGCTCTTAATGCACCTGGGAGATTCGAAAAAGCTCTCATCACCAACAAGGTGACTACGAGTTTTTCGAATCTCCCATGCACATCAATATCGTGCACATCTTTTTCGCGCCCAACTGCGGTTTCTAGGATAAAGCATGCCCGGCCTATTAAACAGTAGCGGTAGATTCAAGATCGCCAGCTTGTTTAAGCTGCTGATGATCATCGCCATGTTGCTGGTCTTCATGCCGGCCCTGTTAAAGCCGGGTGATTCAAGGCTCAGTTTTTCCTATCTGTATACCCTTTTTTGTTTCGCCGTCCTCGTCATCGTTACGCTGCTGGACAAGCAGTTGGCAAGTTTCTATATACAGTTGGCGCGGCAAAACAAGATGCTGTTTTGCAGCGTGCTGGCGATGATTCTTCTACACATTGCAAGTTACGCTATTTACCCGGCCTATGGCCCGATGTCGCGCACGCTGATGGCGCTGATGGTGTTCATCAACACCTACCTGTACTTCACGTTCTTGCTTTATCGAGACGGCAACAATTTATATACTTTCTACCGGGTTATCAATATAGGACTCATCGCGAATTTTATAGTCGTTTTACTTTATGCCAATGGCTACCAGTTCCTGCCTAACATTTCTGCCAATTTTGATCGCTATCCTGGCTTGTTCTCGCATCCAAACCAGTTAGCCATCGTTGTCAGTACCGTTTTTGTTTTTTATGTAGGCAACTTTTTTAACGGCCCCAACTTTTTTAGCCGTTTAAAATCGCTTTTCATGTTTTTTGTGGCCCTGGTGGTATCGACCCTGGCGGGTTCAAAGACCAATATCCTGATTGCAGGCGTCATTCTGGTGGTTTACTTGCTTTGGTCGGTATCGCGAAAAAATGCCCTTGTTCTTCTGCTTAGCATGGTCATGCTGACGTTGCTGCTCGGCTATGCAGGCTCTACGGATTTATTGCTGCAGTTGAATCCGCGGCTGTTCAGTGTGGTTGCCGACCTATCGTTAGATAACTTTACCGAGTATCGAACCATGCAATCCCGGCTGGTGCTTTGGTCTTATTCCTGGGACATAGGTATGGCGTACCCGTTTATCGGTGAGGGGTGGGGGCACAGGATACTTGGCGAGTCGGAGCACAGCCATAACCTTTTACTGGATTACTTGCGCCTGTTCGGGCCGCTCGGCTTGCTTGCGTTGGGTTGCTTCGTAGTGTCTTTGCTGTTACTTTTTTCGCGTGGTAGCCACGTTGAGCAACAGTCTTATATGCTTAAAGCCTGTAAACTTTCTGTTGTCGCTTATTTGTTGGTGAATATGATGAGCGATTCAATGGGGCCGCAAACTGTATTCTTCCTGGCATTCTTTGTGGCCTACCTGTCGGCCATTCCCGGCAAGGTCTATACATTTAGTCCGAGTCGTGCTTATGCGGTCAGTTAGGCTTCGATGTGGTAGCCAGTCGCCGCAGGCAGCGCGTTGACAGTGAAAAACGTCATTAGGCACACGCTTTTAGTCGCGCAGCTATTGCTGAATCAAGCCAGGAAAACTATAGTGCGAGGCTTGTTCGGCGCCAGCGGCGCTGTAAATCGCCCAGGCATATAGATGGAACAAACACTGTTACAACAAGGCGTACAACTCATGCTGTTTGGCATGGGAACCGTATTTGTCTTTCTGGTTTTGTTGATACTGTGTACTTCGATCATGTCACGCGCGGTGCTGCGCTTCGCGCCCGAGGAGCCATTGCTACCAACGATTAATAGCGCCCCACCATTGGGCAGAGCTGCGCAGAATCCGGGCCAGACCCGTTTGATCGCCGCAATCAGCGCCGCCGTGCACCGGCATCGTGCACGGCGGCGCGAGTAACCTGCCATTAACCTGACGAACGAAGCGATATGACTGAGAAAAAACCGCTGGGTATTACCGATGTCGTGCTGCGCGACGGGCATCAATCATTGTTGGCGACGCGTATGCGGCTGGACGATATGCTGCCGATCGCCGCCAAACTCGACCGGGTCGGTTTTTGGTCGCTGGAAACCTGGGGCGGCGCCACCTTCGACGCCTGTATTCGCTACCTTGGTGAAGACCCCTGGGAGCGAATTCGAGAGCTGAAGCAAGCCATGCCCAATACGCCGCAACAGATGTTGCTACGTGGGCAAAACATACTGGGTTACCGTCACTACGCCGATGACGTGGTGCGCAAATTTGTCGAGCGTGCGGCGGCCAATGGTGTCGATGTGTTTCGTGTATTCGACGCCATGAATGACACGCGTAATTTGCAAACCGCGATCCATGCGGTGGTCGAGCAGGGCAAGCACGCACAAGGCACGATTTCTTACACCGTAAGCCCGGTGCATACACTGGATACGTGGCTCGACCTTGCTAGAGCGATAGAAGACCTCGGCGCGCACAGCATCGCCATCAAGGATATGGCCGGTCTGCTCAAGCCCTATGTCGCGTTTGAACTGGTGTCACGCCTTAAAGCGGCACTCGATATTCCTGTTCATATGCAATGCCATGCAACCACTGGCATGTCGACCGCGTCTATTTTAAAAGCAGTGGAAGCCGGTATCGATAATGTCGACACGTCGATTTCTTCCATGAGCATGACCTACGGCCACTCGCCCACCGAGTCGGTGGTAGCGATACTCGCCGACACCGAGCGCGACACCGGCCTGGATATCAAATTGCTGGAAGAAATAGCCGCCTACTTTCGCGAGGTGCGCAAAAAATACGCGCAGTTCGAAGGCGCCCTACGCGGCGTCGACTCCAGAATACTGGTGGCGCAGGTGCCGGGCGGTATGTTGACTAACATGGAGAATCAGCTGCGCGAGCAGCAGGCCGGCGATAAATTCGATGAGGTGCTGGCGGAAATTCCACGGGTACGCAAAGAGCTCGGTTATATTCCGCTGGTCACGCCGACCTCACAAATTGTCGGCACGCAGGCGGTGCTCAATATACTCACTGGCGAGCGCTATAAATCGATCAGTAAGGAAACCGCAGGTGTTTTAAAGGGCGAGTATGGCGCGACACCGGCGCCTGTCGATGCTGCGCTGCAAGCGCGCGTGCTGCAAGGCAGCGAACCCATTCACTGCCGGCCGGCCGATGTGTTGGCGCCCGAAATGGACGTGCTGCAAAGTGAGCTGGAAGAACTGGTACAAAGCAAGCAGATCAAGCTCGCGGAACACAAGATCGACGACGTGCTGACCTACGCGCTGTTCCATCAGATAGGCCTTAAATTTCTGCAAAACCGCGGCAATCCCGCAGCGTTTGAAGCGCCACCGCAAGATCAACAGCAGCAAGTTGTGGCGCCAGAACCGCAAGGTGGAGATAAAAATACGGTTGGTGATGGGGGTGGCGCTGCGATCTACAGTGTCACAGTGGCCGGCGAAAGGTTTGTCGTGCAGGTGGAAGAGGGCGGCGAGCTAGGAGCGATTCAACCTGCGGCACTCACTGCCAGCGCGCCGCCAGCAACGGCAGGCGCGAAGCCATTCGTGTCACCGCTGGCCGGTAATATATTCAAGATTCACGTCGAGCCGGGACAAGTAGTGCACGCCGGCGATGTGATGATCATTCTGGAAGCCATGAAGATGGAAACTGCAGTGCGTGCACCACACGATGGTACCGTTAGTGCGATAGACGTACGCGAAGGCGATGCCGTGTCGGTGGGTGATGTTCTGTTGAGCTATAGATGAGCGCGTTGCTCGGTCTATGGGCCGATTCGGGTATCAGCCAGCTACAGGCAGGGCAGGCGTTCATGCTTGCTATTGGCTTGTTGCTGTTGTACCTGGCGATCAAGCGCGGTTTCGAGCCGCTGCTGTTATTACCGATCGGTTTTGGCACTATTCTGGTCAACATTCCCGGCGCCGATTTTAGCGCGGCACCAGTGTATGACGCGGTTGGCCACCTGGCTTCCCCGGGCGGTATTTTATATTACATTTACCATATTGGTATCGAGACTGGCGTTTTCCCACTGATTATTTTTATGGGCGTGGGCGCGCTGACCGATTTCGGCCCGCTGCTGGCCAATCCAAAAACCCTGCTGCTGGGCGCGGCCGCCCAGTTCGGTATTTTTTCCACCGTCATCGGCGCGGTGTTACTCTCTACTTTTAATATCATTGACTTTTCCATTGCCGACGCTGCGGCAATCGGCATCATCGGTGGCGCCGATGGGCCAACGGCGATTTTTGTGGCGAGCAAATTGGCGCCCGATTTGCTCGGTGCAATAGCGGTGGCCGCGTATTCCTATATGGCCTTGGTGCCGATTATTCAGCCGCCCATCATGCGTGCGCTTACCACTGAGGCGGAACGGCAGATAGAAATGCAGCAGTTGCGCCCGGTTGCGCGCCTGGAGCGCATTTTGTTTCCCCTGTTGTTGCTATTACTGGTCGCGTCATTCCTGCCCAGCGCCGCACCGTTGTTGGGTATGTTTTGCCTCGGGAACGTGATGCGCGAGTCAGGCGTGGTTGACCGGCTGGCCGATACCACACAAAATGCGCTGATCAATATAGTGACCATATTTCTTGGTTTGGGCGTGGGTTCCAAGCTCAATGCCGAGCAGTTTCTGGAAGTAAAAACGGCGGGCATTTTGCTGCTGGGCATCATTGCGTTTGCCATCGGCACGGCCAGCGGCGTGCTGATGGCGAAACTGATGAACGTGTTCAGCAAGCATAAGGTGAATCCGTTAATCGGCGCCGCCGGCGTGTCGGCGGTACCGATGGCCGCCAGGGTTGCAAACAAAGTGGGTTTGGAAGCGAATCCACATAATTTTTTGTTGATGCATGCCATGGGCCCTAATGTGGCCGGCGTGCTTGGCTCGGCCGTAGCGGCTGGCGTCATGTTGAGCGTCGTCGGCAATTAAAACGCATCGAAGTTTAATGAGGGAATTGATCGTCCGTTAAACGGTCACACTTACTTTCTCCCTGCGCCTGACGTACTGTTAAAGTACATGCTACCGAAGGCTCGCTAAGCTGCTAGAATGTTGGCGTAAACTTGCTGCTAGCACATGCCTGCTGAACAAAAACCATACATTTAATGACAGTATTGTCTAAATTAGCGACAGTTGAAGACTCGCTCGCGCCCTACCTTGAGCGCGCGAATGTGTTATGGCGGCGCGTGCCGCAAGAGCGGCTGCGCACCGTGTTGTGCGCGCTGCTGCTGTTGTGGTTGCTGCTGGGCGCGGTACAATTGCTGTGGACCTTGCTGGCCGCGCCCGACCCCAGCTTTCCGGCCAGTGAGAAGGTCATTGGCCAGAGCAGCGGTCAGCAAACGGCGAGCGATGCAGCGTTGCAGATCGACATGGAGCAAGTACGCAGTTGGCAGTTATTCGGCAGTGCGCAATCGGCGCCTGCCGAAGCAGAAGTGGAGGCGCCCGAGACGTCGCTCAGCACGGAAGAAAGCAATGCCGAGCAAACGCGGTTGCAAATCAAACTACAGGGCGTTATTCAAACCAACGATGAACGCGGCGGGCGCGCTATTATCAGTTATCAAGGTAAACAGAAACAATATGCAGTCGGCGATGAACTGCCCGTGTCAAACCAGGTGGTGTTGCGGCGCTTGCTGCCCGATCGAGTGTTAATCGCGAACCGCGGCAACATCGAAGCATTGTATCTGTTTGACAAAAACGCCAATTCATCTGCCGTCGCGCAAAATACACGAGCTGCCCGGCCCAAGCCGGTCGCGCGGCCGCGGCGCGCCAGGATTGGCACCAGTTTTCGCCAGCGCGTGTTAAGTAACCCCGCGTCCTTGGCGGAGTTGGTGCGTATTTCAGAAGCGCGCGAGAGTGGCGAAATAGTGGGTTATAAAGTCCGGCCGGGCAGAGACAAGTCAGTCTTCGAATCCATGGGCTTTAAAACCAACGATGTTGTCACCGCAATCAACGGCGTCACGCTGGATAATCCCAGCAGCGCGTTGCAGGTGTTTCAAACGATGCACACCAGCAAGGAAGCCTCGTTCGAACTGCGCCGCGCCGGCCAACCAATTAGTCTGGTGGTGAATCTCGATGAACTGGAAGACGAGCAGGAAGCGCTTGAACAATAAGCCATCTCATCAGTCCTACGTTAGGAATGAACAGCAGCAGTGCAGACATTAAGGAACACTCAGTGCAACAACGAAAACCCGCTTTGATGCATTATTTTTATCAAACCTGTGTGAGTCTGGTGCTGTCGCTATGCCTGGTCTGCGGCGCTAACGCCAAGGAATGGACGCTTAACTTTAACGACGCCGACATCACCGAGCTGATAAAATTTGTCGCCGATGCCACCGGCCAGACGATTATCATCGACCCGCAGATTAAAGGTAAGGTGAAAATCATTTCTTCTAAGCCGGTGGACACCGAAGGGCTTAACGAGCTGTTTTTGTCGGTACTCAACGCGCAGGGTTTCGCGGCGATCAAGTCCGGCAATGTGTTGCGCATTGTGCAACGGAAAGACGCGCGCTCGTCGCCGGTGCCTACCTCCGGCGGCAAAGGCGGTCAGATCGTCACCCATGTGATTCAGCTGCGTAATATTGCGGCCGCAAAACTGATACCCATTCTGCGGCCCCTCGTACCCCAGCAAGCCCATATGGCAGCCTATGCGCCGAGCAATGCCATCATTATTTCCGACAGCGCGGCCAATATCGACCGTATCCGCGATGTCATTCGGCAGATCGACCGCTCCGCCAGTTCCGGCACATCCATCGTTGAGCTACAGCATGCGTCCGCCGAGGAAGTGGTGCGGCTGCTCGAAACCCTGGAAAAAGCCGAAGCCGGTAAGGAAGGCGGCCAGGTGCGGGTACGGCTGGTTCCCGATTCCCGCACCAACAGTATTTTGATCACCGGCGAAGACACCGAGCGCAAACGCGTGCGTTCCCTGATCGAGCATCTTGATGCTCCGCTGGAGCAAAGCGGCACCGCGCGTGTTATTTATTTGAACTACGCCGATGCGGTTGTGCTGGCCGAAACGCTGAATCGCGTGGTGCAGAATGTATCCAAACTCGACGGCAAGAAAAAAGGCGGCAACGTGCCGGTCGACGCCAACAGCGCAAATATAGAAGCCGACGAGGCTACCAACTCGCTGATTATTACGGCTGATGCGGCCATTATGCAAAATCTGGAATCCATCATTAAGCGGTTGGATATTCGCCGCCCGCAGGTGTTGGTGGAGGCGATTATCGTCGAGCTGGAGGCGATCGATAATAAAGACCTGGGTATCCAGTGGTTGTTTGCCGATGAGAGTGGGGTGTACGGCAGTTCTTCCAACGCAAATGGCACGTTGACGAATATTGCTGGTTCGGCGCTGGCGGTAGATAGAATAGACCAAGTGGAAAGAGTAACTGAAAACGGCATAACTCGCGAGGTTCCGATTCAAGGTGAGTCAAACCTGACAGGTTTGGCTGCCGCCCTGGCGGGCAATGTCGGCCAGGCCCTGGGGGTGGGCAACCTCAAGGAAAGCGGCTTGAGCTTTACCGTATTGCTGAACGCCCTGCAAGAAGATACCGAAGCCAATATTTTATCCACGCCGAGTTTGCTGACGCTGGACAATAGCACTGCCTCCATTTCGGTGGGTCAGAACGTGCCGTTTCTGACTGGCAGTTTTACCAATGCCTCGGGTGGCGACGGCGCGACCAATCCGTTCCAGACCATCGAACGGCAAAATGTGGGTATCACCCTGAACGTGACCCCGCAGATCAACGAGGGTGATTCGGTGATACTGGAAATCGAGCAAGAGGTATCCAGCCTGACCGGTGACGTGGCGTCCGACATTATTACCAACGAGCGCACCATCACGGCCACGGTATTGGCCAAAGACAATGAAATTATTGTGCTCGGCGGCCTGATCAAAGACGAAGTGCAGGAGTCGGTGCGCAAAGTGCCGTTTCTCGGCAGCATACCCGTCCTTGGCCGTTTGTTTCGCTCCGAAAACACATCGGTCAACAAGACCAATTTATACGTATTTCTGCGGCCCCGAATCATCCGTGACTCGGCGACCATGAGCGGTGCGACAGCAGAAAAATACAAATATATTCGCACCCAGCAATTGAACAAGCAGTTGCGCGGCGTGAATCTGGTGCCGAGAAAGAACCTGCCGCTATTACCGGAGTGGGAACGGCAGAAGCAGCGCCTGGAGGAAAACGAAGCGGCGCCAATAGAAGCCCCCGAGCTACAAGAGCAAGAGCAACCCGAGCAGCAACCGCAATAGGCGCAACAATGACTAACGTCGTGAGCCTGGAGACCGCACAACTCGATACCGAAGCCACGGTAGAAGTCGCGCAGCCAGTTGCCAAGACCCTGCCGTTTGCTTACGCCAGCCAAATGGGCGTGTTACTGGAGTATATCGACGACGCTCCGACCTTGCACTATTTGCCCTCCATCAGCCTCGACACGCTGGCCGAAGTGCAGCGTTTCCTGAGCTGCGAGTTTCGCGCCCGGCCTATCGGCGAGGCGGTATTCAAGGAAAAGCTGACCCAGCTGTACCAGCGCTCCAAAAACGAAGCGATTCAAATGGCCGAGAATCTCGACGCCGACATGGACCTCAGCCGCCTGGCCGAAGAAATTCCCACCACCAGCGACTTGATGGACGCGGAACAAGACGCGCCGGTGATCCGCCTGATCAACGCGCTGCTGTCGCAGGCGATTCGTGAGCAGGCGTCGGATATTCATATCGAAACCTTCGAAGACAACCTGGTTGTGCGCTTTCGCATCGACGGCGTACTGCAGGAAGTGTTGTCGCCGCGCCGCGCCCTGGCGCCGCTGTTGGTGTCGCGCCTGAAAGTCATGGCAAAACTGGACATCGCCGAGAAACGCGTACCGCAGGATGGCCGCATCTCGGTCAAAATTGCCGGCCACGCCGTGGATATTCGCGTGTCGACCATCCCCTCGGTGCATGGTGAGCGCGTTGTACTGCGCCTGTTAGACAAACAAGCCGGTCAGCTCGAGTTGGCGCAGTTGCGCATGAACCCGGTCGTCAGGGAGCGTTTTGAAACGGCGCTACGGCAACCACATGGCGTCATCCTGGTCACCGGCCCGACTGGTTCGGGTAAAACCACGACGCTGTACGCCGGCTTGACCCATATCAATGAAACCAGCCGCAATATTCTCACCATCGAAGACCCGATCGAATACATGTTGCGCGGCATCGGCCAAACGCAAGTGAACACCAAAGCCGGCATGACTTTCGCGCGCGGCTTGAGGGCCATTTTGCGGCAAGATCCCGACGTGGTGATGGTCGGCGAGATTCGCGATATCGAAACCGCCGAGATCGCCGTGCAGGCCAGCTTGACCGGCCACCTGGTGTTATCGACATTGCACACTAATACGGCGATTGGCGCCGTCACGCGGTTGCATGATATGGGCGTTGAGCCCTTTCTGTTATCTTCCAGCCTGGTCGCGGTGATGGCGCAGCGACTGGTGCGCATTTTGTGCGATGAGTGTAAGCAGCCGTATAAGCCCGAGGGGGCGACACTGGACTTGCTGGGTGCTGATAGCGGCACCCAGGAAATTTATAAACCGAATGGCTGCAAGGCCTGCAATAATTCGGGTTACCGTGGCCGCACCGGTATTTACGAGCTTATCTCAATTGACGATCAGTTACGCAGTCTCATCCATGAAGGCGCCGCCGAACAGGAGTTGACCCGTTACGCCCGACAGCACAGCCAAAGCATTGCCGACCATGGCCGTGAACGCATACTTGCCGGCGAAACCTCCATCGAAGAAGTCATGCGCGTGACGAGCGCGAGTTAGCAATGCCTGCTTTTAGTTATCAAGCGTTGGACGGAGACGGTCGCAAAATTCGCGGTGTGCTCGAGGGTGACTCGTTACGCCAGATTCGCAGCCAACTACGCGATAAAAGCCTGAAACCCATTGCGGTAGAGGCCGCCAAAACAGTCGACGGTGCGCGCGGTGGTATGAGCTTGTTGCGTGGCAAGCGTATTCGTTTTAGCGAGCTGGTGCTATTGACGCGCCATTTGGCGACTCTGATCCAATCGCATTTACCCATCGACGAATCCTTGAAGGCGGCGGCGCAGCAAAGCCGGCGCGCGCGGGTAGAGGGCATGTTGCTGGACGTACGCTCAAGAGTGACCGAAGGTCATACGCTGGCCTATGCACTGGGCGAATTTCCGCACGTGTTTAACGATATGTACCGCGCCATGGTCAAGGCGGGCGAACACTCGGGTTTTCTAGGCCTGGTGTTGGAGCGTCTCGCCGACTACACCGAAACGCGGCAGTTCACCCAGCAAAAAATGAAAATGGCGATGGTTTACCCGATGATTCTTATTTGCGTCGCTATCGCTGTGGTCGGTGGGCTGATGGTATATGTGGTTCCGGATCTGATTCGCATCTTTCAAAACAGCCAGGCCGAGCTGCCTCCGTTGACGGTGGGTTTGATTGCCATCAGTGATTTTCTGTCAAACTATGGGCTGCTGTGTTTGTTGCTTATTGCGCTTGCAGTCGTGGGGTTCAAGTTCGCCATGCGCAAACCCGAGCTTCAAAAAAAATGGCATACGATACTGCTGCGCCTGCCCCTCATCGGAGACCTGGTTCGCAGCGTCGAAGCCGCGCGTTTCGCCAGCACCTTGAACATTTTGATCGCCAGCAGCGTACCCTTGCTGGATGCATTGCACATTGCCGCCGAAGTAGTCAGCAACCTGACCATGCGCGCAGCGGTGGCGAAGGCCGCCATGCACGTGCAGGAGGGTATCAGTCTGCACAAGGCGCTGGAAAACACCGCCGTTTTCCCGCCGATGATGGTGCATATGATCGCCAGCGGCGAAATGAGCGGTGAGCTTGAAGCCATGTTGCAACGTTCGGCGCTCAATCAACAGCGCGAGCTGGATATGAACGTGAACACAATGATGAGCATTTTCGAGCCGGTGCTGGTGGTGGCGATGGGGGGGGTGGTGTTGTTGATTGTGTTGGCGATTTTGATGCCCATTTTTGGTTTGAATAATTTGATTAACTAGCGTGCAGTTTGTTCGTTACAGTGGGCTAGGTTTTGTATTATGATTTTGGTAACTTTGTGGCCACTAACGCAAGGCCGATAACGGTCAAGTGTCAATGGCGCAAGCTCACAGATCGGGCTGAACAGAGTGGAAATTTCCGGAACACGCCGTGAATACGTCCTTGTAGGCTCGATCCCTGGCATCCCTGCCAGGGACGGCCCCGGAAATCCCCCCTCAATTCAGCCCTTATCAGCTCCGACTGGGCTTATGTAGTAGCCATTCGGGTCAAATGTATTGGTACGATGTATTGGGGAAGAAGGACAAGATGAGAAAGCATCTAGCAAAAGGCTTTAGCCTGTTGGAAATTCTGGTGGTGCTGGTGATCATGGGTATTTTGGTCAGCCTGGTCGCACCCACGGTATTGAACCGGGTCGATGACGCGCGCCTGCAAAAAGCCTCCGCCGATTTTAAAGCCATTGAAACGGCCTTGAAAATTTATCACCTCGACAATTTCAATTACCCGTCCAACGAGCAGGGTTTGCAAGCGCTGGTGACGAAGCCCTCGGACGATCCCGAGCCGCGTAACTGGAAGCAGGGCGGTTACCTGCCCGAGCTGCCGGTAGACCCTTGGGGTAATCCGTACCTGTATGTGTATCCCGGTGAGAATGGCGAATTTGATATTTATACCTTGGGTGCAGACCGCACCGCCGGGGGCGATGGTCAAAATGCCGACCTGGGCAATTGGAAAGAAGATACAGCAGGGTAGGGCCGCGGCCCGCCGGCGAGCACAACACATGAGAGTGCGCGGCTTTACGCTGCTTGAAATACTGGTCATGATGGTGGTGATAGGTATTACCATCAGCTTTGTCACCCTGTCTATTGGCGTTGGCGGCCGGCCGGTCGAGTTG
This sequence comes from uncultured Pseudomonadales bacterium, assembly GCA_964544755.1. Taxonomy (GTDB): domain Bacteria; phylum Pseudomonadota; class Gammaproteobacteria; order Pseudomonadales; family JAUIET01; genus JBBKXJ01. The sequence goes on from CAZJDL010000003.1 coordinate 50,057, forward strand.
CAAGCCGAGGCGGAGAAATTAACCGGTATGTTGCAACTGGCGCTGGAAGAGTCCGTGCTAACCGGCAAACCGCTGGGCTTGCGCATTAACGAAACACTGGAGCGCGACGGCACACGGTTTGTCTACGAGTGGTCGGTGTTGGAGCAAGGTACATGGCAAGTGCTCGAGCAGCACCCCGTGTTACAAGACGGGCAAACGGCGGAGGGTGTTGAGCTGGATCTGACTCTCGAAGGAATTGAAATTAAATTGCTGCAAGTGCAGGACAGCAAAGACAGCAAAGACAGCAAAAAAGACAGTAAAGACGACTCCAAGCTGAAAGAAAGCTACCAACCCGACATATTTATTTTGCAAAGCGGCGAGCTAACACCCTTCACTCTGCACATCAGCAATCCGGAGCTGCCGGGCCAGGTGTATCGCATCACTGGCAATCCAGTGGGCGCTTTGCGCCTGCTGCGCCCGGGCGACGAACAAGATGAAGAACAACAGTAAGGGCTTCACATTGGTCGAAGTGTTAGTCGCGCTGGCGGTGCTCGCCATTGCGCTGCCGGCCTTGCTGTTTAATATCGCCGAGCAACTCAGCAGCCTCGACTATATGCGCGAAAAGTCGATGGCGCATTGGGTGGCGATGAACAAAATGACCGAGCTGCGCTTGCAGAACGAACATCTCGATTATCTGCCGCGGGACAAACTAAACGGTTCTTCCATGCTGGCCGAGCGTGAGTGGTTCTGGACAGTCGAAACCAAAAAAACGGTGAGTGATATTGTGCTGCGTGTCGATATCAAGGTGCGCAAAACCGACGACGACAAAGATCAGGCGCTCGCAACGGTCAGCAATTATTTTCAACTGCCGGTCGATACGACGCTTGCCCGACCATGAATGAGCGCGAGCGCGGCTTTACCCTGATCGAAGTGCTGGTGGCCAGTGCTTTGACGGCATTGATCGGCGTGATCGCCTATAGCTTTTTAAGTACCGCACTGGATGCGCAGGCCAGCCAGCAGGCGCAGGCCGACCGGCTGAATGAAATCAATTTGTTTTTCACCGCGCTGGCGCGTGATGTACGCCAGGCCGTTGATCGTGAAATACGTGATGAGCTGGGCGAAACCGAAGCGGCCGTGCTCGGTGGAACGGGCACCGAATACCTGCTCAGCCTGACCCGTGGTGGCTGGTACAATCCGCGCGCCGTGGCGCGTAGCAGTTTGCAGCGCGTGGCCTATGGCTTGAACGATGAACAGCAGGTCGAGCGGGTCGCCTGGCATATGCTCGACCGGGCGTCGGAGCAGAATGTTTATAAAGCCGTTGTATTAAGCGCTGTGGAAGAAATCTATTTTCGCTTTCTGGCGCGCGAAGAAGTGCGTGTCGACCCCGATGATGTCGGCAAAACCTGGCGCGAAAGATGGCCAGTTGAAGACGTGTCGCTTGGCGGTCAAACCGACCAGCCGCTGCCGGTGGCGATCGAGATCACCCTCACGCTGCAAGACCTTGGCGAAATCCGGCGCATCTTTGCGCTGGCGGTAGAGAAGCCGTAATGCGCGCAGCCAACCGCAGTCGTGGCGCCGCCTTGCTGGTGGCCATGCTGGTCGCAGCGCTGGTTGCCGTAATCGCTACCAAGGTCGGCAGCCATTACCTCCTCAGCTTTCGGCGCAGCTCGAATATGCTGCTGGGCGATCAGGGTTATTTGTACCTGCTCAGCGCCGAGGCGTTGGCGAAAAACGTGTTAATTGCCGATGAAGACAGGGAAGCCGATCACCTCGGTGAAGCGTGGGCGCAGCAAGTGGAGCCGTATGTGATCGATGGTGGTTTGTTAACCGGTCAGATTTATGATTTGCAGGCGCGGTTTAATTTAAACAACTTGAAGGATGAGCGTCCGTCCGTTCAGGGGTCACGAAGCCCCGCTGCCGAGCAAATGATTTTTATGCGCTTGCTGCGAACCTTTGACGAGATCGAAGTCACCGAACAGCAGGCGCAGGAGATTACCAACGCGGCTATCGACTGGCTGGATGCAGACGCAGAGCCAACGGGCTTTAGCGGCGCCGAGGATGACTACTATACCGACCTTGATATTCCCTACCGCGCCGCCAACCGGCAGATGCTTAGCGCCAGTGAATTACGCCTGGTGCAAGGCATGACGCCAGAATTGTATCAGGCGTTGGCGCCGCATATCGTGGCGTTGCCGACTCGTACGCTGATCAATACCAACACGGCGACCGTCAATGTACTGCGTAGCGTGGAGCCCGCGGAATCCGGCAGCCAATATGAACCACAAAGTCTGGAGGCCATTCAGCCATTGCTCGAGCGACGCGAGGAACAAATGCAGCTGAACACCGACGGCATTGATCCGGGTGTTGGTGGAGCCGATAACCAGCAAAATTCCCGCTCTGGGACCGAAGGTGGAGGGGGCGGTAGCAATAAAAAAAACAGGCCTAAGATCAGTACAAACAGCAACTACTTCCTGTTCGACGGCCTGGTCAAACTCGGTGATTTAACCCTGCCTATCAAGTCCATACTCCATCGCGAAGGCGGTGATGGCCAAGCGGGCGCTACTAAAATCCAGGTTAGCGTGATCCGGCGCAGCCTGGGCAGTCTATAATGATATCCACAGCGGGGATGCGACATTGAAAAAAAGATTGCTACTGCAATACAACACCGCTACCAATCTGTGGCGCTGGCTGTATTTTACCGACAGCGGGCAGCCCGGCTTGCCGGCCCGCGATGGCCGGCTTGACGATCTGGCCACCGAATTACAGCAAGCCGGCGCCGACGTGGTATTGCTGGTGCCGTCGGCCGACGTAGTGTTGCGCCGTATCGCGTTCAGCGCAGGGGAACGCCGCCATGTGCTCAAGACCGCGCGCTTCGACCTTGAAGAACAGTTGATCAGCGATGTCGACGAATTGCATTTCGCCTATGCCAAACCCGGCGCCAGCGAGCTTGACGTTGCCATAGTGGCCGCACACAAACTGCAAAGCTGGCTGGCCCCGCTGCAGGAGCGGCAATTAAATGTCGTTGCCGTACTGTCGGCCCAAATGGCCTTGCCGCACAATAACGACGGCTGGGTAGCGACCGAGGAAGACAATCGGCTGAGCGTAAAAACCGCTGCCTTGCGGGGCTTTAGCGTGCAACACGACGTCGCCCAACTCGCCTGGGATTTGTGTACCCGCGAGCACGAACAACTGCCAGAAAAGATCAGGATATTTGCCGGGCGGCGCGCGCTTGAAGAACAAATTCTACCCGCCATGCCGCCGGTACTGGCACAGCGGGTCGAGGCGCAACAAAACTCATGGTGGGCTGAGGTCAGCTGGGCCAGCCTGGTAAAAACGCCGTTAAATCTGTTGCAGGGAGAATTTAGCCCCAGCGTCGCCTGGGGTAAAATGTGGCGTTTTTGGCGCGCCGCCGTGCTATTGCTAGGGGGTGCTGCGCTATTGCAAATAGCGGTCGCATGCGCACAAAACGTCAAGCTGGAGAATGAAAACCTGCGCCTGCGGCAGGAGATAAGCGCGGTTTACCAGCAGGCTTTTCCCAATAGCCCGGTGACTGATCCGGAAAAACAAATGCGCAGCCAGCTCAAACGTTTACAGTCGGGCGCGCAGAGCACAAATTTTTTACCGCTGTTCTATAAAACCAGCAAAACACTGGCGCAGTTTGATGATTTGCAACTGTTGAGTATAAACTATGACAGTCGGGCGGATGAGTTGCGCGCCGACTTGCTGGCGAAAAAGTTTCAGGACCTTGACCGGGTGCGCGCGGCACTGGGCAAGCAGGCCATCGACGCACAATTGGTGAACAGCAACAGGGTCGATGACGGCGTGCGCGCACGGATGAAGTTTCGGAGCAAGTCATGAATTATTTTGACCGGTTCTTGCAGCTCAAACAACGCGAGCAGTGGGTGCTGGTGATTGGCTCGGCGGTCGTGCTGCTTTATATTTTCTTTATTCTGCTGTGGCGGCCGCTGCAGAACGGCAACGAACAACTACTGTTGCGCAATGCAGAAGCCGCAAAGGCGCTCGAGTGGATGCATGCCAGCGCTGCGACCCTGCAGGCGGACGCGCAACAACAGCGCAAGGGCAATCCGGCGAGCAACGCAAATTTACCGCAGTTGCTGGATAGAAGCGTTTCAAAATTCGGCATGCAATTCAGCCGTTTTCAACCGAAGGGCGGTAACAAGGCGCAAGTATGGTTCGACGCCATCGAGTTCGCAGCGCTGGTCGCCTGGCTCGACGAGCTGGGTAAGAAAAAAGTCTACGCCACCAGCGTGAGCCTCAATAGCACGCAGCAAACTGGCCACGTTAACGCCAGCGTCGCTTTGCAACAGTTTTAGCGCGGTGCGGGCATTAAGTTTACCGTCGAGCTTGCAGGCTTACCGCCGCTTCAGCCTGCCGATTATTCTGCTGTTAGTGCTGCTGTTGATCTTCAGCATGCCGGCGCGGGTATTCCTGTCTTTTATTGATATCACTCAGTTCGGCTTATATGCGCAAGGAGTGAGTGGTCCGTGGTACGCCGCCAGGGCCGGGCGAGTGCGGCTGCAGACGCCCACTGTGGCGGTCGAGCTGACGCATGTGAAATGGCGCGTGAAGCCGCTGGCGTTGCTGCGTGGGCGTTTTATGCTGGCGCTTGACGCCGAGTTTGCCCAGCGCCCGGTGAAGGCGGTAGTGGGCGCCGGGCTTGATGGACGCGTATTCGTGCAGCATCTGACCGCCGCCGTGCCAATGCGGGAGTTAGCGCCGCTGATGACACAGCTGATAGTTCCCCTCGACGGCCAAATCAACCTGCAAGATGTTTCCCTGCAGCTGCGGCGGCGCTGGCCGGAAGAGCTGCGCGGCAAGGTGTTGTTGACCGATGTGGCGTTGACACTACCTACCCAGTTGCTCAAGGTGGGTGATGTGTTAATCGGCCTTGGAAAGCAGAACGAAGACATTCTATTGGCCATTATCGAAAACAGCGGTCCGCTGCATCTGGGTGGCCAGCTCACACTGGCGGCTGAGCGCGGCTTCGAGCTGCGGCTAAACAGCACGCCTGGAGAGCAACTGAGTCCTGAATTGCGTATGCAAATGCAGGCGATGCTTGGCAATCCGGTCAACGGCCAATTCAATTTTCGCTACCGAGGTGCCTGGTAATCCAGCCATTCTGATCACGACCCGATGACCTGGGTGGCGCGCCGCTGGTTAAACTTTCAGCAAAAAATGGTAAAAATACAGATTTTGTGGTGAATTCTGCCGCTGCAGTCACGCGCAAAACAAGGTAAATTATAGGTTATGTGTTTCCATGAACTGAATAAACGTCTACCTAGTGTTGCTGCTACTTTGCTGCTGACAGCCGTGCTGGCGGGTTGCGGCAGTAGTAATAGCGGCGATTCGCTGGCAATCGACGAAGGCGACAAATCCAGTGGTGATTTCAAAATCGCCTATGTGAAGCGCTCGGTCGATTCGGTTGGCAATCCGACCGACGCCGGCCGCTTTCGCGCCGGCGGTGATTTGTTTATCCGAGACTTGTCGGCGGGTGCCGCCGACGAGACCAATATTACCGGCGCATTAACCAACGGCACTGGCGACGTGTCTGACCTGGAAGTTTCTTACGACGGCACCCGGTTGGTGTTTTCAATGTGTTTTGACGACCACACCTGGGACATCTGGGAGTATAACGTCGACACTGGCGAGCTGCGCCCGATTATTGCCGACGACGCGATTGCCGATCAAGGCGACGATCACGACCCGGTCTATCTGCCCGATGGCCGCATTGTATTTTCTTCCAATCGGCAGACCCGCAGCGCCTTCCTGCAGTTTCAGCAAGGTATTCCGCGGCCCTATAAATACCGCGATGAATACCAGCGCGAAGCCACCTCTGCATTACACGTGATGAACCCCGACGGCAGCAACATACGCCAGCTTTCATTCAACCAGAGCCACGACCGCAACCCCACCGTGTTGCGCAGTGGTGAAATAATGTACGCGCGCTGGGACCACTTCGGCAATCGCAATCATATGCCGGTCTATACAATGAACCCGGATGGCACCAATGTGTCGCTGTTATACGGCGCATTCAGCGGCGTAAATAGCTTGCCGCACCCGCGCGAAATGGCCAACGGCAACATCCTCAGCACGGCCATGCCACTGGCTTCCACCTACGAGGGTGGCGCGCTAATGGAGATTGACGTCAAAAATTTCCTTGAGATCGACCAGCGGGCGCCGGTCGACAGCACTGCACCCGGCTTTGACCCCAACCTGTTGCCGGCGGAAGACGCCGAAGGGCAACGGCAGGTCACTTTTAATCCAATCAATACCAATAAAGGCATTTCCGGGGGAGGGCGTTATAGCGCACCGCACCCGCTGTGGGACGGTAGCAACCGCGCGCTGGTGGCCTGGTCGCCGACCCAGCCCGAAGAAGTGATGAACGTGATCACCGGCGAACTGGAAATGCAAGAAGGGTTGCCCGTGTATGGCCTTTATATGCTCGATCTGAATGACCAGTCTCAGCAACCGATCGTATTGGCGGAAATTGGCTCGGGTCAGTCTGTGGTTGAGGGCGTGGCCATCCAGCCGCGCTCGCCGGCCGATGTGCCCGCGGTCATCGCCGACCCGGACCTGAGCGGCGATCTGTCTGATCGGGGCATGGCCGTTTTAAACATAAAAAGCGTATACGATACCGATGGGCTGGGCAGCATGGGCGAGAGCATGCTGGTCGGCAATGAAGCCATACCGCAGCGACTGGCACCGGCAGGCGACAGCCGCGAGACGATCGCTGATCTTGGCCAACTTAAAGATCCGACCTCGGTGTTTCGCAATGACCCGGCGCTTAAAAGGCCGGCGCGTTTCGTGCGTGTGACCAAAGCGGTAGCGACCCCGCCGGCCATGAACAAAGATACGATCAGCGCCAACGACATGGAAATGCAGCAAATCGTGGGTTACGGCGAGGTTGAGCCGGACGGATCGGTGAAAATAGAAGTACCGGCAGAAACCGCGGTCGCTATCAGCGTGCTCGACGACCAGGGTCGGGCCATTCAGGTGCATACCAATTGGCTGCATTTGCAGCGCGGTGAAGAGTTGACCTGTAACGGTTGCCATTCGCCGCGCCGTGGCACGCCGATCAACGGCCCCGGTTTTACCGGCGATCACCCAAATACGACTGCCGCTGGTTTGGCTGAAGAAGGCGAGACCATGGCGGAAACGCGCGGCCGCCTTAACCCCGCTGCCTTGCAGCCCATGCAAGACATACTATTCCGCGATTTTTGGTCGGACGCAACCACGCCCACCGCGCCGGAGCCCGACATTACCTTTGACTATTCGCTGCTCACTACGGCGGCTCCCGCCGATGGTCTGATCAACTACCCCGAGCATATTCAACCGCTGTGGAACAAAGCCTGCGTGTCCTGCCATAGTGCTGGCGCGCCGGCCGCGGGGCTCGATCTTGGCGCCGCCATCGACCAATCCGTCGGCGGCAACGGCCGCATGACTTCCTATAACGAACTGACGGTGGGTGAGCCGCTCACGGGGGCGGGCGGTTTACCCGCCGTTGTTCAAGTCGATGGCAATATTGACATCGAGCGTGACCCGGCAATCGTTGAACAGGGCGGTTCTGCCGATGGCAGTCGGGCCAGCCGCCTGATCGAACTGCTCTATGGTGAAGAGCTGCGCGCCGCGCTGGGCCTCAACGGCGACAGCATTCATCCGGGTTTGCTGAATGCTTCCGAGCGGCGCCTGGTGACTGAATGGGTGGACCTCGGTGCGCAATATGTCAACACGCCGTTTGAGCGCGGGCCGAACAACCCGGACGGCTCGCTTGGCGATCTGTTGTTAGGCACATTTCGCGCTACGGCGCCGACCTTGGACGGCGCCGAATTTACCGATCGCGTATACCCCATACTGATAGATCGTTGCGCAGATTGTCACCAGCCACGCGGCGATGCCAGCGTACAAGCACCCGCGGCGGCTAACCTCGGCCCCGGCGGTTTTATTCTTACCGGCGACGCCAGGGGCGATCTCAATATTACCCTGGCGATGATTGCCGACGGCGCCGACCCTGCCGCTACTGCGTTGCTGGCCAGGGCCGCCTCCAATGGGGCGACGGGTAACCCGGTGCATCCGTTGATATTTGACCCGGTGGCGGGCCAGGTACCCGTGCTGTCGGCTGATGGGGCGAATGATCCGAACAGCAGTAATGCCGACTATCAGGCCATATTTGACTGGATCAGCAACGTCGGGCAATAGCGAACGACACTCAACCCGGTATGTGTCGCGCAGCGTTTTTGGCGTGGCGAAAGCGGCAATATTACCAACGTACGGCACCATTTATGTGCGCTTTTTTTGCGCGCCAATTATTTGTGATGCTGTACCATAGCCGTTTTATGTGGCGCGGGTTTTTGCCGCGCCATGAGCGTCACGCTACTACTAATATAATGTGTTTACAGGAAAGCCAGCCATCGATCTTCAAACCAGCGACACGCGACTACCCGATTCTGGCATGCAGCAGCGGTGCTTTTTCGCCGTGCCAGCCGCTAACGATTTGTTCAATTTCATTGCCGACTTAGTGTCCCGTGGCGAATAAACTGTTTATTCGCCACGGGACACTGGCCTTAATTTGTTCGCGCCCCGATTGCACTGCCTGTTAGGCATTCACCGCACATGAATTATCGTCTCTGGAACGCGTCTATTTTTTTGCTTGCCTTTTTGCTGCCGCAATTCGTGCAGGCTCAGCCGCTACTGCTCGTCGTGCAGGAAGTTTACATCGACTTGCATACGGGCCCCGGCCGCGGCTTTCCCCGCCAATTCGCCGTCGAACGTGGCGCCACTATCCGCGTGATCAAACAACGCACCGATTGGGTCAAGATCCAGACTGAGCGCGGCAGTAGCGGCTGGGTAAAAAGTAGCGCTTTGGAAAAAACGCTGACCACGGCGGGCCTGCCGGTACGACTCAGCCGCACGCGCTTTAGCGATTATCGGCAGCAGCGCTTCGAACTGGGCGTCGGCGGGGGTTACTACGCGGCTGAACCCGAGGTTTTCGCGCGCGCCGGTTACCGTTGGTCGAAAATTTTCAGCACCGAATTGGGTGTCGCGCAGGTGACAGGCGATTTCTCCAATTCGAAATTGATTATGGTTAATGTTCTGACCCAGCCCTTCCAGTGGGAGCGCTGGTCGCCGTTTTTAAGCCTCGGCATTGGGCGCAACTATAACAATCCCAATCGCAGCCTGATTAACGCTGAAAAAACAGACAGTGATTTTTTTAATTTTGGTTTGGGAACGCGTTTCTATTTAACGCGATCTTTAGTGGTCAGGGCGGAATATAAACGCTATAACTTAGTAGAAGGCGATGAAAATGATGGTCAGAATGAATACAACATCGGCTTATCCTTCTTCTTTTAAAGGGTGGGGCAAGTTGTGAAGACGTTCACGTTTTTGTGTATGGTAGCGCTGGTCTATTCGCTGAATAGCGCTGCGCAAGAGCTGCCGGAAGCGAATGAGAGTGAAGTTATTCCGTCTGACATGGAGCGCGAAGAATATACGGTGCCGAAAATCGACACCGAGAATTTTGAGGTCGGCCTGCATTATGGCGGTCTCAATATAGATGATTTCAACACATCGGGGTCTTACGGTGTGTTTTTGGATTATCACGTGACGGAAGATGCTTTTATTGAGCTTAACTATGGTCAAGCCGAGGTGCTGGATACGCCGTTCCGGCGCATTGGAGCGCCTATCTTTCCGCAGCAGAAGGAAGACATCAAGTATTACAACTTGTCGGTGGGTATCAACGTGTTGCCAGGGGAGATATTTATTCTCGACAAATACGTGCTCGGTTCCACTTTTTATGTGATCAGTGGCCTGGGCAATACCGAGTTTGTCGGCGACGACAAGTTTACGTTTAACCTCGGTTTTGGTATTCGCTTGCTGCTAACGGATTCGATCAGCTTGCGGGCCGAAGCGCGGGACTTGATGTTCGACAATGACATTTTGGGCAAAGAAGAACTAAAACATAATTTTGAATTCAGGGCCGGAGTGAGTTTCTTTTTTTAGTAGTATGAGGTTTTGGTATGCAAACATTCACAAAGTTGCGCTCCGGTGCGTGCAAGGTTTTGTTGGTCGCGGCGCTTAGTCTGCCGCATATTAGTTCGGCGACGCAGCAGTTGCAGCCGGCGCCTAATTTCACGTTACCCAGTATCGACGGCGCTAATTTACGGCTTAGCGAATATCGTGGCGACGTCGTGATGGTCAATTTCTGGGCAACCTGGTGTGGTCCGTGCCGGCAGGAAATGCCGCTGCTGGACAAAATGTATAAGCGCTACAAGAAAGCTGGTTTCACCCTGTTGGGCGTCAATGTAGAGAAGGACCGCGCCAAAGCACAACGCGTTGCCAAGCAGCTCAATGTCAGCTTCCCGATATTGTTCGACTCGGCACAGCAGGTTGTTGACTCCTACAAGGTAGGATCCATGCCGAGTACGGTACTGGTCGACCGTGACGGTAATATCCGTTACGTACACCTGGGTTACAAAGCCGGCGACGAAAAACTGTACAGCAAAATGGTCAAAGAGTTATTGATAGAATGACGTTTTAACCTAGCTGTCGCGCGCGTCGTTTCAGCGTCGCGAGACTGCCTCGCGGCTCTGCTGCTGCGGTGCAAAAAGTACTGATTTAGCCATTTAAACGGAAGCCACTATGTCGAAGTTTTTGATGACCACATTGCTGCTGCTGAGTTATTGCGTTAGCGCGCAAGACGAGACCGCCAGCGTGGCCGATCAGGTTCAAGACCTGAAGCAAACGGTGATCAAGCTGAATCGGGATTTATTCATTCTGGAAGAAGAGCTGTTGTTTCCCGCTAATACTCAGGTTGCGTTTTTTGTGTCGATGGACGTTGGCGAATTTTTTCAGCTCGATACCTTGCAGCTAAAAATCGACAATAAAACCGTCGCCAATTACTTGTACACCGACCGCCAGATCGACGCCCTGTTTCGTGGCGGGGTGCAGCGTTTGTTTGTCGGCAACGTGCGCAACGGTGACCATGAGATCAGCGCATTTTTTACCGGCCGTGGGCCCAAGGGTCGCGACTACAAGCGCGCGACCAGCTATCGCTTCACCAAAGACAGCGACGCGAAATACCTTGAACTTAAAATCAAGGATTCCGAGCGCATGCATCAGCCTGAATTTACGGTAAAAGAGTGGCAATAGCGTGCTTTTTTCGCGTAACGCTATCGGCATAAACGCGCGCCCCGTTGGCCGCGGTTTATGTTTGTTGTTGAGCGTTTGCCTGCTGGCGCTAGCGCTGCGGGCAGGCGCCGAGCAGCCCGCCGCAACGGCAAAGGCGCGCACTACGGCGCAAGACCTGGGCTACGGTGTCATGCTGTACGAATACTTCCAGCACAATTATTTGCCGGCCTTGATCGAGCTGGAAGTGGCGCGTAAGCGCGGCGGAATTCAAGGTCATGGCAGCCATCCCGATTTGATGGAAGGTGGAATCAAATTGTCATACGGCATGGACCGCAGTGCCGAAAAGATCTTTAATCGCTTGCTGGCGGACTATCCAGACCCGGCCGTGCGCGACCAGGCCTGGTTCTATCTGGGTAAGATCGCCTACCAGCGCGCCGAGTTCGAGCGTGCCGCCAATACTTTTGACAAAATCGGTGACCAGTTACCCGCTAATTTGCGCGACGAGTTTTTATTTCTCACCGCCAATCTGCTCATTAAGGCCGGCCAGTTAGACCGCGCCCGGCAGCGCATCGACAAGCTCGACGCCGAATCGCCGTGGCAGCCGTATGCGCGCTTTAATTTGGGGGTCGCCTATGCGGCGGAAAATCCCGATCAAGCCGGCAATGCGTCACAACAAGCCATCGCGGCGTTTGCCAAGCTGGCCGACTATGCCAAAGACAGCGATGAGCTGAAGGCGTTAAATGACCGTGCTAGCCTTGCCGCCGGTTATGTGCTGCTGCGCGCGGGCCAGCAGCCCGATGCTATCGAGGCATTCAAGCGCGTGCGCCTGCAAGGCCCTTATGCGTCGCAAGCCATGTTGGGTTACGGTTGGGCGGCGGCTGAGCTAAAAGATTATAAGCTGGCTTTAACGCCGTGGCAGCGTTTGTCCGAGCAGTCCCTGATAAGCCCCAGCGTGCAGGAATCCTTTCTCGCTGTTCCGTTTGCCTACGAACAACTGGGTGCGGAACGACAGGCGCTGGAAGAATTTGAGCGCACGGCCGCAGCCTACGAGGTCGAACTGCAACGCATCGACCAGGCGCTGGCCACCTTGCAAGACGCAGATATCATGCAACTATTTGTGCGTGAAATGGGCGCCGGAGCCAGCAACTGGATTATCACGGGCAATGACCTCGATGTTAAGCCGCAAACCCCGTATCTGGCGCATCTGATCGCACAACACGAGTTTCAGTCGGGCCTGATGGATCTGCGGGACGCGTACGCGCTGCAAGCCAACTTGCAACACTGGGAAGATAAAGTCGCCACTTTTTCCTATGCCATTGAGAGTTATCAAATCGCGCGCGATAAAAAGCGGGATGGCGCGGACCAACGCGCCTTGAATCAACTGCCAGAGCTTGAGCAACGGCACGATCAGTTAGCGACGCGTATTGCGGCGATCGAGAAAGGTGGCGCCGTGCTAGCCCTGCTGCCAAACGCGGAACAGGCCAGGGTGCGCAAGCTGGCGGCCGTGCAAACCACGCTTAACGCTGCGCAGAGCAGCGGCGCTGACGCCGCTGAAGAACAACATCGACTGGATATGCTGCGTGGTGTTTTACTGTGGGAAGCGGCGGAACAGTACCCGGAAAATTTACGCGCAGCCAAGAAAGCACTGACCGACAGCGCGCTAATTCTAGACAAGGCGTCGGCGACAAAAACGCAAGTGCAGGGTCTGTTGGCAACATCCGACACGCGGCCTGCGCAGGAACGCGTGCGTGTCGGGCAACAGCAGTTGCAGGCCGCACGTGCGCAAAGCGATCAAACCATCGCCGCCGCGCGCCGCTACCTGGCTGAGTTGGCCAGTGCTGAACTTGGTGAGCAACGGCGCAATATCACTACTTATTTGTCGCAGGCGCGGTTGGCGATTGCTCGTTTGTACGACACCGGAACCCGGCGCGCGCTTGAACCTGGCGGTGGAGGCGAGCCGTGATACGCCATAGGCTTCCTGTTCTTATGCTGCTGACATTGCTGCTCAGCGGTTGTTCCACTATGTTCGGAGATCCTGCTCGCGAGCAGGATAAAACGTTGGCCGACCTGGAGGCGGTTGAGCCGCCAGCGGTTGACCGGCGCTTGCCCGAAAAGACCGCTGCACAGGTGATGCAGAGTTATATGGAATTGCTCGCCGTGGTGCAAGATCCTGACGTAAAAGCTGCCGCAAAGTCACGCTTGGGTGGCTTGATGATGCTGGACAACGAGAGCAAACAATTCGGCGACAACGTTACCGATGACGCCAGGCTGGAGCGTTACTATAGCGACGTAATCAAGTTGTACGAAGAGTTGCTGGAGGAATTTCCCGACCGTGCCGGCAACGACCGCTTGCTGTATCAATTGTCGAAGGCTTACGATCTCGACGGTCGCTCGGAACAGTCGAACGCGGTATTGGAAAAACTGGTAAGCCAATATTCCGATTCGGACTATGCCGTCGAGGCGTTCTTTCGGCGCGGTGAAACGCTGTTCTCAAACGCCGACTACGAAGGGGCGCAAGCAGCCTATGAACGCACTATCGGTTTCGGCGAGAAAACACCTTACTACGACAACGCATTGTATATGCTTGGCTGGACCCAGTTTAAACGCAATCGATACGAAGATGCGTTACCGTCATTTTTGCAGGCGCTGGACCGTACCTTGCCGGCAGGGGTGCCGTTAAAACAATTATCGAAAACCCAGCGTGAACTGGTGGAAGACGCGTTACGGGTTGTGGCGATCATATTTTCGTATCTGGACGGCGCGCAATCGATTCAGCAGCTGATTGCCGAGCAAGGACCGCGTCATTACGAACCCTTGTTATACCAGCGTCTTGGCGAGCTCTACCTGAGCAAGAAGCGCTTCAAGGATACGGCTGATACTTACGGGAGTTTCGTCGCGGCTTACGGTAGCAGCGATCTTGCGCCGCGCTATCACGTTAAACAAATTGAAGCCTACGAAAAGGGCAATTTCCCGACCGAGATCTTGCCTGCAAAAGAAAATTTCGTCGTTAGCTACGGCATCACCAGCGATTACTGGAAGGCGAAGGGGCCTGAAGTGCGTGCCGAGATTGAACCGCACCTGCATCAATACCTGGATGAGCTGGCGAAAAGTGCGCACGCCACTGCGCAGCAGCAAAATAAACTGTGGCTGGCGGCGCAAGACGAACGTGCCAAAAAGAAACTCAAGTTCACCGAGGATGATATTCAACAGAGCTTCCGCACGGCGGGACGCTGGTATCAGGAATTTATCGACACTTTCCCACTCGACAAGAAAGTAGAGGAGATCTGGTTTCTGTTAGCTGAGAGTCAATACGAGGCGCGGGATTATGCGGCGGCAATTGAGTCTTACGAATACATCGCGTATCAATTTGAGGGTGAGAAAAATAAAGTCGAAGCGGGTTATGCGGCGCTGTTAGCCTACGACAAGCAACTTGCCAGCGTGCCGGCGGCAGAAAAAGACGCTTGGCAGAAGCGCAAGATCGACAGCGCGGCGCGTTTCGGCGCCACCTTCCCCGACGACTCCCGCGCGCCGGTCGTGCTGGCCCGAGTGGCAGAAGACCTGCTGGCAGACAAACAATACGAATTGGCTCGGCAAAATGCGACCGCGCTGGTTAATTGGGACAAGCCGATCGGCAAAAAACTCGAGCTGGCAGGTTGGCTGGTGTTGGCCCACGCTGAGTTTGAGCTACAGCAATACCGCGCGGCCGAGCAAGCCTATACGCGTGTTTACGCTTTGCTGCCAGAAAAAGACAAGCGCCGCAAAGAGATTAACGAGAACCTTGCGGCCAGCGTTTACAAACAGGGCGAGGGCTTGCTTGCCGAAGGCAAAACCAGCGCCAGCGTCGAGCAGTTTTTACGCGTCGCACAAATTGCGCCCGGCTCAACGGTGCAGGTCAATGCCGAGTTTGACGCGGCCACGCACCTGCTGAGTCTGAAGCAATGGCCGCGTGCGATTACCGTGTTAAAACGCTTTCGCAACAACTATCCAGATAACGAATTGACAAAACAAGTACCGGCGAAACTGGTGTTGGCGTATCAAAAGAACGAGCAGTGGCGCGCCGCGGCCGATGAGCTGGATTATATGGTGGTGAATAATATTGATCCGGAAAATAAGCGCGACGCCATGTACCTGGCAGCCGAGCTGTATGAGAAGGCGGGTGACGAGCGGCGTGCTATCCGCCAATATGATCGCTATGTAAACCAGTTCCCCGAACCGTTCGACGAGCGAATTGAGGCCATGCACAAAATTACCGAGCTGCATACGGCCTTGAACCAGAGCAGCGAAAAACGCCGCTGGTTGCGCAAAATCATAGACGCCGACGCCCGCGCTGGCACCGCGCGCAATGATCGCTCCAAATACCTTGCCGCCCAGGCGTCCATGGTTTTTGCCGACGAGGCGCGCGATCAGTTTAACGCCGTCAGTTTGAGGTTACCGTTGAAAGCAAGCCTGAAGAAAAAGAAAAGGGTGCTCAAACAAGCGCTGCAAGCGTATACGAAAACGGCGGATTACGGCGTCCAGGAGTTTGCCACGCAGGCGAATTTTAATATCGGTGAAATCTACACGCGGCTGAGTCAGGACTTGATGCGCTCACAGCGGCCGAAGAATCTGTCGGCGCTGGAGACAGAGCAATACGTGGTGTTGTTGGAGGAGCAGGCTTTTCCCTTTGAAGAGGAGGCCATTGAAATTCACGAAACCAATGCGCAGCGTAGTTGGTCGGGAGTCTACGATAACTGGGTTAAAGCAAGTTTCCGTTCGCTAGCCAAACTGATGCCTGGACGGTATAACAAATCTGAAAGGAAGAAGGCGTACAGCGATGCCATTCAATAACGCGCAAACTGCTTTATCGCGGCCTTGTCTCGCTATCGTTCTGTTGCTCAGCTTGGCGGCGTGCTCGACATTTACCGACAAACCGGCAACAATGCCGCCGCCGGCCGACGAGGAAGTCGTGGAACAAGGCGAAAAGGCGCCGCCGAAACTGCCGCCCAACCCGTACTACGACAAAATTCCGGCCACTAGCGATGCCGCCAGGCAACAATTTCAGCAAGGCGTGACCGCCATGCGGAACAATAATTGGTCGGTGGCGGCGTCGGTGTTTACCGACTTGGCGAAAAATCACCCTAATCTGTCGGGTCCACACCTGAACTTAGGCATTATTGCACGTCAACACGGTGATTTTGATGAGGCCAAACAGCATTTTTCACACGCTATCGAGGTGAATCCAAGCAATCAGGAAGCGTATAATCAACTTGCCCTGCTGTACCGGAAGCAAGGCGAGTTCAAACAAGCCGAAAAAACCTTCCTGCAAGCGATCAAAATCTGGCCGGGTTACGCCAGCATTCAACTGAACTTAGGTATTTTGTACGAGCTTTATATGGGTGAAATGCAGTCTGCGTTGCAACATTATGAAAACTATCAGCAGTTGCAAAGCGAGCCGGATAAAAAGATTGCCGGCTGGATCATAGATTTACAGCGTCGTATTAAGGTGGCCAGTCGATGAAAGCAAAATATCTGAATGTTTTATTGCCGGCTGTTTTGTTGTTGGGGTTGCAAGCTGTCCATGGTGAAGACGAACTGAATCTGCAAGGCACTTTTAAAGGCAACCGTGAGCAACCGCGTGTGCTGTATATCGTGCCCTGGCAGCAGCCGGGCGGCCCCGAGGGACTCGATCGTCCGGTCAACGGATTGATAGACAATGTACTGACACCGATAGACCGCGATGTGTTTCAGCGCGAATTGAAGTACTTCGAGGTGTTGTCGAAGGGCGAACAGGAGTCGGCGGGCGGCATTCTGTCCAAGTAATCTGTCACACTGCGTAGTTTTAGAATTGTTGGTGGCCACGATTTGGTCACTTGCGGCTACACTTGTAAGTAGCGGAAGCGTAGCTCGGTGACCGGGCAATCATTCCAGCGGGGCGGTCCAGGCTGGAAGCGAGCATTAACGCGTACCAGCGTGATGTTCGAGATGTTGATGTCAAGACCGCAAGTAAAAGCGTTGCGCAGCGGCGTTGGAGTAGCCACGTTGTGGTGATACAGGCTTCAGTGTTCATGCGCAGCTAATGAGTTAATTGTAAGTTAAGGGTAAAGGCATGGACACGTATACAACCATCGTCACATTTTTTCAAAGTGGCGGCCCGTTTATGTACCCCATCTCTATTGTGTTAGTGGTTGGATTGGCTATTGCAATTGAGCGGTACATTTTTCTGGCAGCGGCAAAGACGACCAATCAACGCGCGTTTAACAAAATGCTGCCGTTGTTACAGAAGCGTGATTATCGAGGCGTGCTCAACATTGCGCAAAAATCCAAGGCGCCGGTTACGCGAATTATCGCAGCTGGGGTGGCGCGCACAGCAACCACCCAGCGGCGCGACGAAGTCGAATACGCGATGGACGAAGGCGTGCTCGAAGCGTTGCCGCGGCTGGAAAAGCGCACCCCCTATTTGGCGACACTCGCCAATATTGCGACCTTGTTGGGTTTGCTCGGCACCATTATCGGCTTGATCGCGGCATTTACCGCGGTTGCCAACGCTGACCCGGCCGAAAAGGCGAGCTTGTTGTCGCAAAGTATTTCGGTCGCGATGAATACCACGGCGTTTGGCCTGATGGCCGCGATTCCTCTGCTGTTGTTGCACGCTTTCCTGCAGTCAAAAACCACTGAGATTGTCGACAGTCTGGAAATGGCCGGCGTGAAGTTTCTTAACCTGCTCGGTGATCACAAGGTGGTGACCTCGCAGTCGCGCGCCACCGATCCACGCAAAAGAGCGTAACTCCCGGTGCGTCGAATTCGCCATAGGCATCAAGAAGATGCCGAGCTGAACATCACTGCGTTTATGAACCTGATGATTGTGCTGGTTCCGGTGCTGTTGATGACAATGGTATTTTCGCAGATTACCGTGTTGGAGCTTACCCTGCCCGACGCGGTGACCAGCGCCGATACTCCGGATGTGGACAAACATCTTGAGCTTGTCGTTCGCAAAAACGAACTGCAGGTTTATTACCCGCGTGGCTTCCTGCTAAAGCGTGTTCCCCTCAAACCGGTCGAGGAATCCGCCACTGCTGGTGCCGGTGAGAGTGACGGCAAAGTACAAAAAAAGCGCGAAGACTACGATTACGAGCTGCTATCCGATGTGTTGCAGGAAGCGAAGCGCCTGATCCGCGAAGCTGGCGAGAAGGCAGCGCAGGAGAAAGGCGTAGAGTATAAGGAAAAACGCGATATCACTATTTTGTCTGAGCAGGATACCGACTACCAAACCATCGTCAGCCTGATGGACGCCTCGCGTTCCTTCAAGGCGGTCGTCGCCGGCTCGGTGGTAGACGCCGAACTGTTTCCGGAAATTTCCCTCGGTGACGCACCCGAGGTACCCGAGGTCGCCAGTCAATGAAGCGTTCCGGGCACACCAAACGTATGGCCAGGCACCAGGCGCGGTTGAAGAAACCTTCCAGCCTGAACCTGGTATCACTGATGGATATATTCACCATTCTGGTGTTTTTCCTGCTGGTGAATTCGTCTGAAGTTGAAGTGTTGGAGTCTAACAAAGATATTAAGCTGCCGGAGTCGGTGGCCGAGCAGCGGCCGAAAAATACCGTGGTCGTCATGGTAAACAACAAGGATCTGATCGTGCAGGGCCGCAAAGTAGCCGACGTCGCCGATGTATTGAGTTCCAGTGAATTGATCATCGGCACGCTGGATAAAGAACTGAAATACCTGAGTTCCCGCCGGCCGCAGCTGAGCGAAGAAGAGCAGAAAAAGGGCCGCGCGGTGACCATTCTGGGTGATGAGAAAGTACCTTACCAGCTACTGAAGCGCGTGATGACCACCTGCGCCAAGGCGGATTTCCGCAATATTTCACTGGCAGTCAACAAAATTGAAGCGCCAACCGACCTCTCTCCGGAACAGGAGGGATAACAATGACAACGATGCAAATGGCGCGCGGCCCGGTATTGCTTCTGCCCTGGTCGGCAACAAAAGAAGACGACGAGAAATTTCGCAAATATATATTGGTAGCACTGCTGCTATTTGTGATAGTGGGCGTTATTGTACCCTTGCTGCCCGTGCCGGAAATCGAGCGCGACGAGCTGGAGGAAATCCCGCCGCAGTTGGCAAAAATCATATTGGAGAAAAAACAGCTGCCGCCGACGCCACCACCGCCCGCGGCGAAAAAAGAGAAGCCGGTTGAAAAGAAAGTTAAACCCAAGCCGAAACCGAAGCCCAAGGTAAAACCAAAGCCTAAACCGAAACCGGTGCAAACGGTCGAGCAGGCGCGCGACAAAGCGGCGCTGTCGGGCTTGCTGCAGTTCAAAGATGACCTGCAAGAGATGCGCGAAAGCGTTGACAAAGAAAAGCTCAGTAACAATCAGTTATCGCGCGCGGCTGGCGACGCAAGAAAAATCGAGCGCTCGGTTATCACCGGTAAAGCCGGCGGTACCAGCGGTGGCATCAATACTGCCAGGTTGAGCCGCAATACCGGTGGCGCCGCCTTGTCGGGCCGCGAAACCACGCGTGTCAGCGGCCCTGTCGCCAAGCTTGGCAAAGGCGACGGCAGCGGAGCTGGCGGTAGCGGTGCCGGATCATCAGGACGCAGCGATGAGTCGGTGCGCAAGGTATTTGACCGCAACAAAGGTTCGATTTTCTCGATTTATAACCGAGCCTTGCGCAAAGACCCTTCACTGCAAGGTAAGGTGACCATTAAACTGGTGATTGAGCCCAGTGGCGCGGTTTCCAGCGTTAAGCTGGTGTCGAGCGAGCTGAATAATCCCACGCTGGAGCGCAAGCTGATTGCGCGCGTCAAATTGATTAATTTTGGCGCTGAGGAAGTGGCGCGCACCACGGTAAACTATTCGTTCGATTTCCTCCCTTTCTAGCGTGTTCGGGGGTCATTAGCGGCCTCCTTACCGTTGTTGACCTCTGCAAGCTTATCTTTCATTATCCTGCCCTGTTGGATGACGTGGCTCGTTCGTTAGCAGTGGACAACAGATGAAAAATAATACGCGCACGGTAGACACATTAAACGGTCACAAAATCACCGTGTTTGAACAGGACCATATTGGTCAAAAGATAATAAAGACGGGTCTCTACGAGCGCGACTCACTGGCTTTTATTAAGCAGATACTGGCTAAAATGAGCAAGCCAATAGTGCTGGACATCGGCGCAAATATTGGTAATCACGCTTTATCATTTTCTACCAGTGCCGCGCACGTATTCGCATTTGAGCCGTTGCCGGCGGTGTTTTCGTTGTTGACAAAAAATGTGGAGCAAAATGCGCTTGAAAATGTTGACGTGATCAATGTTGCGTTGTCGAATAGCAACGGGGAATCGGAATTGTTTATGACCACCGACGGCAATGTCGGCGCATCGAGTTTTGATAAACGCGCAGACAGTGTCGAACCGGTGATCGTTACCAAGCGCGTGGGTGACGAGCTGGTAAAGGAGCTTAAAGTTGGGAAAATCGATTTACTCAAAATTGACGTTGAAGGACACGAGTTATTCGTATTGCTAGGCCTGGAGCGGTCAATTCGGCAACATCACCCGTTTATTATGCTGGAATGGGACAATCCGGTATCCATGCAGCGATTAAGAAATTCGAATATTATGCATGAGCTACTTGCCGAATATACCATTAAAGTCCTGGGTAATAACTACGACCAGGGGTATTGGCTGGGCAAGCCCTGCGCCCGTATTAGGCGCAAACTGACTCGCTTGCTATTCTCTAAGCAACCGCAATTGTATGACTTTAATGCAGACCTGGCCTATAAAAACCTGCTGCTAATACCCAAAGGGAAAGAGCAATTTCTGCCTGGCTAGTCACATTAACCTGGAAACCGCAGTAAGGCCTTTTGCGTTTACGCGAGTCAGTGGTAGTACGCTTGTGAGCTAGCGGAGGAATAAATGAGCGACTTTAAAAAGTATGAATGCATGATCTGTGGGTTTATCTATTGGGAAGAACTGGGGTTGCCGGACGACGGCATTGCGCCCGGCACCAAGTGGGAAGATATCCCTGAAGACTGGGAGTGTCCGGACTGCGGCATTAGCAAGTTCGATTTTGATCTGCTCGAAGAGTAACCCCCTGCCAGAAGGCGGCGCGATACCCCCTTGGTCAGGCAAGCCCAACGCAGGGTTGGCAACGTTATCTTGCTGGCGGGCTGTTATTCGCCACTGAAACGTGCATCCTGAAACCGCTGCTGCCCCACATAAGATAACTACCAAAAAAATTGATAAACAGGCACAGGGCGAAATTCCATTCGATGATGTTCGCCCGCGCGTCGGTTTTCATGCCCAGATAATCGAGCAACACGCTGCTGATACCGCAAAACAGCATGGCTGCGCACAGGAAAAACTGATAATTGATGACGGCCTTGCTGACCGGCAGTCGCGGATTTTGTTGCCGCATACGCAGCAGTTGTTTTACCAAAAGCAGTTGTGCGATAGGAGTGAATGAGAAGAAGAAAATAATTCCGTAGCGGCGCATAAAGCGATACATATCACCTTCCGTACCGAGAAAATTCGCATATAAAATAAGAAACAAAGCGCCTATGCAACCCAGCCAGAACATAAGACGATGCGTCTTGCCGGTGACGGTTTCAATTTGCGCGAGCCAAAGCTGCACCAGCCGCCAATACCAAACAAGTAATACCGCGCAGGCGATCATGGTCGCGCGAAACACGAAGATCGCGTCGCCCCGGCGCGCCGCCCGGCTTATCGAAGTGCAACCTTCGAGGTAGGGAATGCAGGCCGGCACCAGCTCTGCGGTAATACTCATCACGTAGGAGACGTGCACTGCCAGCAGTGGCAGAATGGTGACAATGAGGGCGACGCTACGTGGCTGCATGTTATGTGTTCGTGATCCAACTGCGGTTTCTAGGTTCAATGTAGCACGTCCTGGCTAAAGTGCGATGCCACGCTGAGCTGTCTTATACTATTACTACTTACGACGGTAATTGATATTCCCTCAAAAAAAAACGGCTACGTGGCGGGGATCATTTGAGCGGAGATCACCCACACGCAGCGGCTATACTATACAGCGAAAGAATCGAACGAATTCGAGGAAAAGAGGTCTCTTGTTCGAGAAGATCAAAGCCAATCGCGTCTATGCCAGCCGAGTGACGTACAATGCGTTAAATTCGCTCCCTGCTGATAAATTAAGGAGTAATATTGTGGCGGCCCTGTTCTGGCTGCTGTCACAATACGGATAGGTAATGGACGCAATCAACATTGTTGTTAGGCTGAAGAATACCCGATGATGTTCTCAGAGAGAGAGCAAAACACAGCTCCTTCAACTGAGGAAAGGGCTTAGGCTTTGGCGGCGAAACGTATTCATTTTGGCCCGTTTCGCATCGATCAGGCCAACGCAACGTTGACCCATGACGGTGATGTCATTTCGTTGACGCCCAAAGCGTTTGCGCTCTTGAGTTACCTGGCGGACGCGGCTGGTCAATTGGCGACCAAGCATCGCATTTTTGCGCAGGTCTGGCGCAACACTGTCGTCACGGACGCCGCATTGACGGTTTGCATCCGCGAAATCCGCGTTGCACTGGGCGACGACGCCAAAAACCCCCGCTACATTGAGACCGTACCAAAGCGCGGTTACCGTTTTATAGGCCATGTAACTAAGTCCGTTGGCGACCAGGAGGACATTCCACCGATTACCGTGGCAGCCAAAACGGAGTGCTGTGTGGTTGGCCGCGAAGACGCGCTGGAGAGGCTACAGGTCTGTTTGAGCAGCGCGCTGGCGGGTACCCGGCAACTGGCGTTGCTTGCGGGCGAGCCGGGCATCGGCAAGACGACGGCAATCGAGGCATTCTTGCGGCACAGCCCGCAGACTAAAAACGCCTGGATTGCAAAGGGGCAGTGCATCGAGCACTACGGCGCCGGCGAGCCTTACTTGCCGATATTGGACGCCCTGGGGGATCTGGCCCGGCGCGAACGTCCGGCGCTGACTGACATCCTTGCGCACCATGCGCCTACCTGGTTGGCACATCTGCCGGCGCTGAGCGCCGGGCAGGAGCAGGCTTCGGGAGGCAGGCAAGCGGCCAGTGTCCAGCCGGGTCGGATGCTGCGGGAAATAACCGGAGCACTGGAAGCGATTGCCGAACGGCGACTGCTGATTCTGGTGCTGGAGGACTTGCACTGGAGTGACCATGCCAGCATTGACCTGCTGTCGTTTCTGGCAAGGCGCAACAACCCTGCGCGCCTGCTGATCGCGGTAAGTTATCGCCCCGCCGATGTTGCGATGCAACGTCACCCCATCAAAAAAATCACTGACGATTTACAGCTACGCGGCCACTGTACGAACGTTGCGTTACAGTTTCTTGATCGGCAGCACATCGCGAGCTATTTGGCGGCGGTTTATCCGGGGCATGGTTTTCCGGCGGATTTTCCCGCTACCGTGCAACAAAAATGTGATGGAAACCCTCTTTTTATGGTCAATCTGCTGGCCTACCTGCAAAGCAGAGAGCTGTTGCAACGGATAGACGGGCAATGGCGCCTTGCCGCCAACTTTGCAACACGGGACATCTGCATTCCGGGCGATATTGAGCTGGTGATCAACCAACAGGTTGAACAATTGGACTCCGTCAGCCAGGAATTGCTGGAAGCAGCCAGCGTCGCTAGCGAACCCGGCGGTAGTGCAACCGAATTTACCTTGGCCGAAGTGGCTGCCGCGCTATCGGTCGATGAACTGGAAATCGAGGCGGGTATAGAGAGGCTGGCGCGGCACAAACTTTTTCTGCGATCACTGGGTACGACGGAGTGGCCGGATGGAACGTTTTCCAGTAGCTATGAATTTACCCATGCGCTTTATCAAAAAGTGCTCTACGCTCGTGTCAGCGCGGTGCGCAAGGTGCAGCGCCACCGGCAACTCGGCCTGCGCCTTGAAATCGGCTTCGCTACTCGCAGCGAAGCGATCGCCACTAAGCTGGCAGTGCATTTTGAGATCGGCAGAGAACATTTCCGGGCCGTCCAGTATCTAACAAAGGTCGCTGCAACGGCGGCCACACGAGGCGCCAATAGAGAGGCCATCCACGCCCTGGATAACGCGAGGCGCTTACTTCGCAAACTACCACAAACAGAACAGCGCGATCGTCTGGAAATAACGGTGCTACTGTTGCTGGCGCCCGCGATCACTGCAAGACAAGGCAATGCTACACCGGCGATTGAAGAATGTTACCTGCGTGCTCGCGAACTGTGCGAGCAAACGGGTGAACTAAGCGAGCAATTTCGGGTGCTATTTGGGTTGCGCTCCTTCTATATTATTCGCGGTGATCTGGATAAAGCGTACGAGCTTGCGCAATCACTGTTGGGTCTGGCGACCGCGCTTAACAATCCGGATTTTTTGCTGGAAGCTCATGTGGGCCTTGCCAACAGCGAGTATTTCGCCGGCAATCACCGCGCTAGCCATGCGCAGGCACTCAAAGGCGTGGCGTTGTACAACAGGAAGGCACATGCCGGCCATGCGCTGTTGTACGGTCTGGACCCGGGCGTTTTCTGTTATGCCCGTGCTGGACAAACCGCCTGGTTTCTGGGTTACCCGGAGCAGGCTCT
>CAZJDL010000004.1:0-48898 GCA_964544755.1 uncultured Pseudomonadales bacterium
GTTATGCCCGTGCTGGACAAACCGCCTGGTTTCTGGGTTACCCGGAGCAGGCTCTGCGCTTCGAGCAACATGCGGTTGAGTTGGCTGAAGTGCTGCAACATCCCTATAGCCTGGTACTGGCAATTCACAACCAGACACAAATTCTGCTGTATCACGGTAGTAAACGTGCAGCGCTTGATTCGGCGCGGCGGGGTAAGGCACTTGCCATTGAGCATGGTTTTTCCTTTCTGCAAGCATGGGCGCTTTATTTGAACGCCTGGGCGCTGGCGCTCAACGCTGAAACGGATGCGTCGCTGGCGGAAATTAAGAGCGCGAGCATGGCGGAACGACCAGTGTCAGCAGTTGCCGATTCATATTTGACTGTGTTTCTGGCCGAAGCGTATTTTCTTCTGGGTGATGCCGACCGGGGGCTGGCCTGTTTGGCTGCGCCGGCAGCGGAGCACGCTTACGATGCGGAGCGCAGCTGCCTGCAAGCGGAGTGTACCGCATTGCGCACTGATCCCGCTGCTGTTGCCGGCCAAGCGGAAGCGCTGTTCCACGAGGCGCTGAATCTAAGTCGCTTGCAGGGCGTGAAAGCCTACGAACTACGCGCCGCAACAGGTCTTGCCCGGTTGTTGATGCGGCGTAAAGAATATCGGCAAGCGTACGAATGCCTGGCGCCTGTTGTTGACTGGTATCAAGAAGGTTTCGATACGGCGGATCTGCAGCAGGCCGGCCTACTCGTCATAAAGCTCGAAAATCGTGTTAACGGGCAAAACAGCAGCACAAATGTAGTTGAATTGCTTTAGGAGGCTCTCTGTTCTCGGACAGCCTCCCAGGGTAGTGTATTGAGCTTCGCAATGTTGTCTTCGGGGACCCGATACTTGCCGCCATGATGCTTGCTTGCAATGTTATTCGTCTATCCTCAAGTGTTGATGAATTGCGAGCGACACCTCCATTCTGCCTGGAGGCGAGCCAAGCCAAGCAGGAATGCAGAGAATTTGGGTGCTTACTGGACCCTCGCCTGCGCGGGGACGACAAAAACTTGAGTTTCCGGTTGCACACAATTTAGCAAGCTGTCACCGACATGCCGGGCGTACCAACGGCGCACGCCTTCTGGCACGTTATAAGTGGTTTTTTTAAGATATACTTATCCCAGAAGCGGGAAGCGGCGTCATCCAGGATAAAAGCTCCTTGCGAAATGCGATCCTCCCTGGATCAGGGTAGGAGTTTTATAGGTGGGGAGGGTAATGTCAAATATAGATGCGGGAAATTCTGTCTATTCTGGATGTTTAGCTTTCTGTATATATAATTGTTAGAGCAATAAAAAATCGAGATTGGAGACCAAATTGAAGCTAAAAGAAGCCATCAAAAACATGGGCGAAAATTCAGCAATAGCGACTGCAAAAGATATTGCAGAAAATGAAGGTATTGATTGGGAAGGCGGAGCAAAATTCGTTTTCTCTATTATCGCAAGCGATCTTGAAAGAGCCCCTGGAAATATTGGTGGAAAAAATGATAATGAACAGGATGTAGTTAAAAAGTGGCTACTTAAATATCGGGGTGGTTTTGATGGTAGAGCATCAAAACGTGTATCTAATCCGCCAGGAACCGTTGCAGACCCAATAATTGAGAAAATAATCGGTGCACGTTTAGATAATCTTACCGATGAAGACTTGAATAAAATAACATTTGCCCATCGTCTGGGAATGTCTGCAGAAAATATTCTTGGATTGATTCTGGAAGAGTACTTATCTGAGAATTTAACAGAAAATGGCTGGCATTGCGCATGGGGTGAGACCGTAAAATCAGTAGATTTTGTAAATGAGAATGGAAGATTATTACAAATTAAAAACAGAAGCAACTCAGAAAATAGTTCAAGTAGTGCGGTGCGTGACGGTACTGAAATCGAAAAGTGGTACAGAATTAAAGCTGATCGTGTTGAATATATGTGGCCAAAATTAAATGAAATATGCGAAACTTACAACCTGTCTGAAGACAGGTTTGTCGATTTTGTTAAAGAGACATTAACATCAAGCCCAGATTGTCTAGCTGTTGAGGAGGATAACCCTTGGAAATAGCCGAGATAAAAAAATTAATCAGCCAAACTGAATTTCTCGTTGAGTTAAGTGTGGTTGTGTAGCATTGTTGTATGCCTTAAGAAATTGCTCTTCCCATTCATGATTGCTGGTATTTTTATATCTTGAGTAGCAAAACCCAATAAATTGATCAGGTTTTTCTTTATTTAGCAGAGAAATAATCAGCTTTCCTACAGCAAAGCCTAAGCTAGAAGGTACAGCGTTACCAACTTGCTTATATTGCTGGATAAGAGGGCCAGCTAACTCCCAACTATCTGGAAATTCCTGTATTCGTTTATATTCCTGAATAGATAGCGGTCTGTCTTCTTCTGGATGAGCTAAATCTGTTGCAGGCATAGCAGGATGAGTAACTACAGTTGGTGAAGGCTTGTTCCAAGCTAATCTTCTCAAAAAGCCTGTTTTACCACCACCAGCATAAAAAGATTTCCCCAAAGCTTCTTTTTGCAATTCCTCTGGTAAATTCCTCCAATTTTCACCAGGCTTTAGCATCCTGTAATATTTCAGTCGTTTCTCTGGAAAATTTAAATGTTGATGTTCTGTCAAACCCCTTACAGCTTGCTTAAATGTTTTCCATTTTGGCAAGCTATACTCCTTTTTCTCAGAATGGGTTGGTGTTAAATATGGAGGAGTCTTGCAATCTCTCGCACAAACAATTATTACACGCTCTCTTATCTGCGGTGTACCGAAATTAGCGGAGTTATAGAGATTAAATGAATAGGAATATCCTGATTTTTTTAACTTAGACAAAATAAAATTCAAGGCTCCGCCTTTCATTTCATCGGCGGTCAGGTCAGGAAATTCTGGGCCTCTTTCATCATGAGGTCTATGATCCATAGGGCAAGACAGTAAGCCTCTAACATTTTCAATTACAATATATTTTGGGTTTAATTCAATAGCTAAATCAATGTATTTTAGAAACACATTACCCCTATCGTCATTGAACGCCTTACGCTTTCCTGCCGTACTAAAAGCCTGACATGGTGGCCCCCCGATAATTAGGTCAATTTCATCTGCCTTGGTAAGGTCTGAAGCATCTAAAATTTCTTGCTTAGAATAATCACTAATGTCACTTAACAGTGCCATACTAGGTTTGTTAAGCGTAATTGTTTGGCGGCAATACTTGTCAATTTCACATGCAAGCCGAACATCAAATCCTGCTTTTTCAATACCAATATCCAATCCCATTGCGCCTGAAAAGAAGCTCAGAGCTATTGGTTTATTATTCGCGTCTTTTTGCACTGCATACGTTGCGTGATCTTCTGCAATCATATGAGCTGTTTGTAATCCATAGTGCCAAACCGAATTTTCCTCAAGCATCCATGAACGGCCAAATTTTGTCGCGGATAAAACACCTAGCCGACATAATGTACGTACTCGTTGCTCACTAATATTTAGAGTTTTGGCAGCTTCTTTTATAGTTATTATGGTACTCATCAATACAGCTCTTATCGAAACCTAGTATAAGTACCTATTTTAACCGTGACATCTGTGATGTCAAGTCAAAAGAGAAAGCGAAAAATGGGGCCAGGTCTTCAATTAATGACCCAATTCCTGCTAGCGTGAGGCAACCTTATTGGCAGGAAAGGTTAATCAATGTCCAGACCTTTGAGATTAGAGTTTTCGACAGCGCTTTATCACATCACCTCACGCGGAGGCCGTCGGGAAGACATCTATGATGATGCTGACAGGCAATCCTTCTTATCGGTTGTGAACAGTGCCTGTGGCACCTATAGCTGGAGCTGGGTTTGTCACGCTTACTGCCTGATGAGCAACCACTATCACCTGTAAATTGAAACACCCGATGGTAGATTCTATAGTCGATAGACGCATTCCGATGCAGGACGTTAGATATATGATGACAAAGTGCACACATAGCGCTATTGTGTTGGAATGAAGGGATATTCCTGGAGCTCAGGAAAAAATGAATTGCTTCAAAAAGAGCGTGGTATCTCATTTGAAGAAATAGTTCTTAATATTCAACTAGGCAATGAAGCGGCCATTTATGACCATCCAAATTCCAAGAAATATCCGAATCAAAAAATATCGGTTGTTTTAGTTGAGGAATATGCTTATTTGGTTCCTTACGTTGAAGATAAAGATCAAATATTCCTTAAAACAATTATCCCAAGCCGAAAAGCAACTAAACAGTATGTGGGTGATGACAATGAGTAAATTAGATTCATATGAAAGAGAGGTTCTTGAAGCTTTCGAGTCGGGAAAACTAAAAAAATCTAAATCTGAAAAGCAACAAATTAAGCGACATACTGCAGTAGCAGAAGCAACATTTAAAAAAGATGCACGTATTAATATTAGGCTATCCTCAAGAGACCTGCGCTCATTACAAGCCAGAGCATTAAAATATGGCATGCCATATCAAACATTGGTATCTAGCATTCTGCATAAATATATTGATGGTCAACTCGTAGATAAATCAGCTAACGAATAAGGATAAGTCGCGCGTAGCCGCGACTTTATCATATTGTTGAACAAGCCCGGAGCCACTCCAACCCTTCCTAGACCTGACCCTATAGGCTAAGCGAATACATGACGCGACAGGAAACTGACCGGCTATGAACTTAAGACGCAGTAACCTAAAGAAACTCGCCGCAGAAACCTACGATGTGCTCATCCTGGGTGGCGGCATCAATGGCGCCGTGTCCGCTGCTTCGCTGGCTGCCAAGGGTGTGAAGGTCGCATTGATAGACAAAGGTGATTTTGCTGGCGTTACCAGTTCCAATTCCTCCAATCTGGCCTGGGGAGGTATCAAATACCTGGAAAGCCACGAGTATCTGTTGGTCAGCAAACTCTGCAAGAGTAGAAACCATCTGCTGCGCAGCTACCCCTCCACCGTAAAGGAGGTTCGCTTTCTTACCACCATTCCAAGAGGGTTTCGCTTGCCGGCGTTTGCCGTTTTCCTGGGCACAATACTGTACTGGGTTGTTGGCCGGTTTTTTACCCAGTCGCCGCGCTATCTGTCGGCGCGGGCGCTTAAACAGAGGGAGCCGGTGATTGACATTGCCAATGCCGTTGGTGGTTTCGAATATTCGGATTGCTACCTGTATGATAACGACGCACGCTTCGTATTTAACTTCATCAGGGCCAGTCTGAATTACGGCTGTGTCGCGGCCAACTACGTCGCATCGCTCGGTTCCACTCGCGCTCATGGAATCTGGTCAACAGCGGCCCGGGATAACATGAGCGGAGAAACATTCACCATCCGTTCCAGTGTATTGATCAACGCCTGCGGCCCCTATGTGGACAATTACAACCAGTTGATCGGGCAAGATACGGTACACCGGCATCTGTTCTCGAAGGGCATACACCTGATTGTCGACCGGGTGACCGACAGCCAGCGGGTGCTGGCCTTTTTCGCAACCGACGGGCGACTGTTTTTTGTAATTCCCATGGGGCCCAAAACCTGTATCGGCACCACCGATACCCAGGTTGAAAGCCCGGATGCAAAAATCAGCGATGAAGACCGGCAGTTCGTGCTCGACAACGCTAACACGCTGCTGCGGTTGGACCGTACGTTGACCAAAGACGATGTGCTTGCCGAGCGTTGCGGCGTGCGCCCGTTGGCAACAACGGGCAAAGACAGCGTGGCAGACTGGCTGAAACTATCTCGAAAAAATGCAATAGAGGTCAATGCGCAAGATCAATACATCAGTATATTCGGCGGCAAACTCACAGATTGCATTAATGTCGGCGATGAAGTCTCGGATCGGGTTGCTGGCTTCGGCATTAACTTACCCTACGCCGACAAAATCTGGTATGGCGAACCCGGTAATTCTGTCAAGCAAGAATTTCTGCACCAGGCCCGGCTGATGGATTTGGACGGCATGACTGACCGTTCTTCGTCAGAGCCTCTAACACAACGGCTGTGGCGGCGTTACGGCGCCAATGCCATGGAGTTGCTGGAGGCCATTCGGGAAGACCCTGATAGCGCCAAACTGCTTATTGAAAACGCCGAGTACCTGCGTTGTGAAATAGAGCAGGCGGCGCGGCGCGAAATGATCACAACGCTGGAAGACTTTTTACGGCGACGGTCGAAAATCTCTCTGGTAGTGCGCCGCGAAGATATTATTAATGCGCCGGGTTTAAGGGAGGCCTGCCAGATTTTCTTTGGCGATCAGGCCGAGGCTAAACTGCAGGAATATATCGAGTCAAGCGCGGCGGACACACAAAACCCCGAGGCCGCGCTGCCAGAATCGGAAGCGCTCAGGGCTGGTTAATCGGAGGGGCGAACAGTGTATTAGCGCGCAGGAACAATCGCGTTTACGCGAATGCCCGCTATTTGCTTGATCGGCCAGCACAGCGACAAACTGGCTCCACCTAGCGACGATTGCTCAATAAGGATCGACCCGCCATGCAGCCCGGCGATGCGATTCACAATCGCCAGACCCAGACCATAACCGCCGCTACCGCGATCGCGACTGTCGTCCAGCCGCGCGAACGCCTTCAGTACCCTCGCACGGCTTTCTTCGGGCACTCCCGGGCCGTCGTCGTCTACCTGCAAGCGCCAGCTGCGTTCCAACCGTTGAAAACTGATGTGTACACTGGTCTTGGCATAGCGCAGGGCATTGCTCAATAAATTACTGAGCGACAAACCCATCAGGTAAGGGTCGCATTCTACTTCGCTGCGCCCGACTTCGTTGACGACCTCAATCGTCACCGCGGTACTACACTGCTGAAACTTGTTCACCGTCTCATTAATGAATTGCTGCGCCGGTACGCTTTGCCACTGTATTTCCAGGTCGGGGTGCTCCAGGCGCGCGTAGTCGAGCATGGAGCCAATAAGCTCATCAATTTCCTGCACGTCCTGACGCAGGTTTTGCAGTTCCTTGTTCGCAGATTCCGGCAGATCCTTTTTCAGCAGCTCCAGCCCAAACTTGATCCGTGCAAGTGGGGTGCGCAATTCGTGCGACAGCGCGTTGGTAAACTCTTGTTGGCCTTCAATCAGCGCTCTGAGTCGCTGTGTCATGGATTTAAATGATTCGGCCAACGGCCGAATCGTGGTGACGCGGCTGAAATCAGGAATGGTTTGTCGGTAGTTGCGCTGCAGAATTTCCGCTGTGGTATTCAGTGTATCCAGGTCACGCATGAGTGGGCGTATCCAGATCCAGACCAGTACAAATACGGACGAATAGAACAGCAAAGGAATAAGCGTGCGTAGCCAGTCATGGCCTCGCTGGCTATCGCTAGCCACTGGGCCAACGCTAACGACTCGATCATGTTGCGGCAGGCGTTTATAAAACAACATGGCGTCATTCGCGTCGTAGTACAGCGCAACATCATCGGCGCGCAAATCCGCGCCTGCCGCTGAGCTTGCCGCGGCAATATCGTCCATCGACAGAATGTGCAGCGGCATACCCAGCTCTTGCGCGAGCCGCTGTAACTCGGAGTTCCAGCTTGGTTCCGGGGTTTGCAGCAAGCGGCGTTCTATCAGGAGGAATGTACCGTTCAGCCATGGCTGATACTCTAGTTTCTCATCTTCCTCCTGCGCATTGACCAGAACCCAGTCGAGCAGCAAGCCGAGGCTGATAACTCCAAAGGCGATAATCAGATAAGACCGAAATACCAGCCGGTGATTGCCGCGCAAGCGAATCACGGGTTTGCCTGCTGCCATACGTCCGGTGCCAACAGGTAACCCTTGCCCCACACGGTCTTGATGCGATACGGGTTTTGCGGGTCATCGCCAAGTTTGCGGCGCAGCCTCGAGATACGCACATCAATCGAGCGGCCCAGTCCGTCGTAGTCGATGCCGCGTGTTAGCCGAAACAGCTCGTCGCGGCTAAATATGGTGCCGGGTTGGTTGGCCAGTATCCACAGCAGGTCGAACTCCTGAGTGGTTAACTCAATACGCTGGTCCTTAATAGTGACTTCCTGCTTGAGTTCGCTAATCGTCAAATCGCCCAGGTTGACAACGGACTGACGTGCTGGCGGCGCGGCTTCGTGACGGCGCAACAGGGCGCGCACGCGCGCCAGCAATACCATCGGCTCGGCGGGCTTAACCACGTAGTCATCGGCGCCAGACTCCAGGCCGATCACCTGATCAATATCGGTGGATATGGCGGTGAGAATTAATATGGGGCCGGCGAAAATCGTGCGTAGTTGTTTGCAGACCTCCATGCCATCCAGCCCGGGTAACATCAGGTCCAGAATGACCAGTCGCACTTGCATTTGTCGAAAGCGCTCCAATACACAATCGCCGCGCTGCTCGATGATGACTGAAAAGCCGTTCTGTTCAAGGTATGCGGCGGTCAGGTCGGCCAGGCGTTGGTCGTCTTCAACTAACAATACGTCGGCTTGCCGCGTATTGTTAGCAGCCGGCTTGGGTCTTGGCTCCGGGTTCAAAATACACTCCACACGTGGCGTCGCCTTCGCGAGCGGCGCCTGTCGTCTGATTTGGCCGTCAATACTTTTAGCGTGCGCCGTGCTAACTCGTCATCGGTGGGCTGCCAGGCCAGCCAGTAATTCAGGTCGGCCGTAATCGATACCTGGTCGTGTAGTTGGCCACTGATATCGCGTTTCCAGCAGCGCAGTGGTGCGCCGGAAAAGTCGCTGTACAGGCAGTATTCGCCGGCCTCCTTGCCGTGCCAGCTTATTTTTACCTCCAACTCACACTGGTCAGCCGAAGTGCCGCGTACGCATAGTTTAGGTTTGATCGACAACTCGGCCGTGGGCGGGCCTTGTTGCGCTGACACGCACAGAGACGCCAGTAATAGCGGGGCCGCCACGGCCTGGAGCAGGCACCGCAATTCGCCGTTGTTGCGTGTTTTTTCTCGTATCGTATTAGAATCGATAATAAACACCTGCAAAATACGTTTTGATGGAATCTTCAAATATAAAAGGGCTGTTGGTGGCGCCGTTATTGAGTTTTTCGTACTCGGCCATCAGTACAAACTTCCATTGTTCGTCGAGCAGGTAGCTTAGGGTTAGTTTGCTGGAATAGTTTACTCCACTCCCGGTTCGGTATTGTGGTAAGAACAGCGAGCTTTCCTTCTCGCGTACACCAAAATAGTAATTGTTAAACTCGGCGCTTTTCCAGCTGGCGCCAACGCTGGGTTGCACGCGCCAGCGGCCGGGGAACCAATCGTAACCATAGGTCAGCCAGAACTCGTGACCGTTATGCACGCTGCTGACATCGCTGTTGAATTGCGCCTGCAAAAACCCCCATTCGCCGTCGCTGAGGAACTCGAAGCCTAGCTCAAATGCATAGTCGCGATCGGGTGAATCGATCAGTGCTGCAAGTTCTTCTCTGGACAAATCGGCGTCGGGAACCCGTTGCGGGTCTTCGACCAACACTGGATTAAGGCCATTTAGCGATTCCAGGGGCAAGAAGCCATCGTTCAAATGGGAAAAGAACACGCGGTCGCTGTTCACGCTACCGATGGCGTTCAACGAGAAACGATCACCTTCATAAATGGTAAAGCCAATATCACCATTGTCGAAAAACCAGCGCTTGCCATACCAGGCTATATCCGCCAGCCAGTAAATATCAATATCGTCACCGTCAACCAGAGGGTTGCTGCGCTGGCCGTAGCCAAGTGCGACACTAAACTGCCAGTTACGCTCATCGTCAGCCGCGTACGATGGCAGGGCGACGGTTGCGAGTATGGATAACAACAGCGTCGCCACACTAGGTACAAGCGCTACCAGCCTGAGCGCCGGTAAATAGTTCTTTCTCATAGTCACAGCATGGCACAGATTCGTTGAAAAAATCGCTGCCTATTTCGTCGTGAATTTGTAACTAATTGTAACCGTCGAAAGCGACGGCTATTTACAATATCACAACAGATTTTTTGCATCGGATCTCTTAGTCTGAAAGGGTGCTGGGCTTTGCGGCGACAGCGCATAACGCACCAATTTCAGTCTTCAAGGAGAACCATCATGGACTACACCACAGCGCGCGGTTACTGGACGACGCTAGTACTCGGCTTTCTGCTAACTGCTTGCAGCGGCGGCGGGAGCGGGAACCCGGATGAACCCGAGGGCGCGACCGGCATGCTGTCAAAAGCGGAAACTAGCGCGCAGTTTGAGGCCGCCGTCAAACAGGGTTTGCGTGCGCAGTTGGGAAATTCGCTAGCCGGGTTGGATATCGAATTCAGCGACGGAGCCCCGGTGGCATTGTCGAATACAGATGCCAACTCCATGCGCTTTACTCAAACTTATACTTTGGAAGCCAATGTCGACGAAGCAGATATTGTTAAATACACGGGCGATCTACTACTGGTCGCGCGCGATGGTGGCTTTTCCTGTTGTCCATTCTGCTTGTGTGCTGACTCGGCGTTACCCGAACAACAACCAACCGCGAGGGTGGAGATTTATGCCTCCGACCCTGCTGCTGCGTCGGTAACGCCGCTATCCAGAATAGATCTCAACAGCAATATTCACATCAACGGTATGTATGTGGACGATGACAATACGCTCGCTGTATTGGGAGCCAGCTGGCAGTTTCCAAGTTTTGGCGACCTGTGGTTTGTGCCGGGCGCCTGGTTAAACGGTGAAACGAGTGTCAGCCTGCACGCGCTTGCAGACCCGACCCAACCGCAACAAAGCTGGAGCGCTGCGTTTGACGGCAGTTTGATCGACAGCCGGCGTATCGGCGACACCTTGTACCTGGTCAGCCGTTTCACCCCGTCTATTGATGGCTTGAATTATCATTACACGGCAGACGAAGCGGAGCGGCACAATGATCAGCAATTGATTGATAACACGCCACTAGAGGACCTGATACCGAAAATTCGTATAGACGGAACCGAACAGGTGTTAGTACAACCAGCTGATTGCTATGTACCTACCGACAACAGCCCGGACGCAAGCCAGCCGAATGGCAGCATCACCACTATTACCGCCATTCCACTTTCCGCGCCGTCGCAGTTTAAGTCTACCTGTTACGCCGGCAATGCGCAGGGGCTGTACATGTCTGAACAGGCGCTTTACGTCGTGGAGCAGATTTACGAGTATACCGAGGAACAGAATTTGGAGTTTACGTTAATCCACAAATTTGCGTTGAGCGGTAGCGACGCAAGTTATCGTGGTTCGGCAAACGTGGCCGGTGTGTTGGGTGGCCGGCAAAGCATGGATTTTCGGCTAAGTGAGCACGACGGTTACTTGCGTGTCGTCACCAGCGAGTATGACTACGGAGGTGTTTCACCCGTGGCCGCAACCGAGGCAGATCATGTCGACCACACGCTCACGGTGTTACATGAATCTGCAACTGGCCAGACGCTGGAGGTCGTGTCGACTCTGCCTAATGACACCCATCCACAGGAGATTGGTAAACCCGACGAAAGGCTCTACGGCGTGCGTTTTTTTGCTGAGCGTGCCTATCTGGTAACCTTTGAAAAAGTCGACCCGCTGTATGTGTTGGACCTTTCCGATCCTGCCCAGCCACTCATCGCCGGCGAACTTGAGGTGCCCGGCTTCGCGGATTTTATTCATCCGGTATCGGATGAGCTGATCCTGACCCTTGGCAAGGATGCCAGCCCAAGTGGCGATGGCTGGACATTTTTTGACGGTATGAAAATTGAATTGTTCAACGTTAGCGATATCAGTAACCCGCAATCGATTTCCCGCCTGTCCATAGGTGCGCGCTATACTGATTCGGAAGCGCTATACGACCGGCATGCATTTACCTACGCGCCAACAAGCGATTCTATCCATCGCTTCGCCATTCCGATAGATGTGCATGGAGAAAGTGACGCGCAAGACTACCCGAAACGGCTGAGCAGCGGTCTGCATCTGTTTGAAGTGCGCGGTGTCGATACACCCGAAGCGGCTTCGGTCGTACAGCACGGCGAGTTGACAACGCGCGATGCGGTCACCGACACGATCTCAGGTCAGTTTGGCAGCCGTCGCTCGGTATTCCACGATGACGCCGTGTTGTTTGTCGACGCACAAGGTGTTTGGTCTACGTTCTGGTCTACCCCCGACGCTGTGCAGGGGCCGGTGAATTCAATCGAGTAACGTATGTAGGATGATGCTTGTAGCAAGATCGTCAAGGCTCGAGATATCGGTGACGCTGGCTCCACCGGCTTGTGCGGCCAGCGTAAAATGCTGCTTCAGCGGCAGTTGATTCACTGCGCCTGCGGAATTTATGCCGGGCGGGAGCAACAGGGCAGCAAGACTGGTGGTGGCGCGCGCGGCGAACAGCGCGGGTAGCTCCCGGCAATTCCGTTCATTACTTGACCGGCCTGCAAAAGCACAAACACGGCGAATTACTGTGCTATGATTATACAGAATTGTCAGTGAGATCTCGGAAATGGCAGTAGCACAAGACCTGGATTCATACGCAGCGAACCAGGTGACGGTGAAGCGGCACCTCGATAGTGTGCATGCTCAGCCGCCGCTGAGTGGCAACGAGATCGATGCCTACCGGGCGCGCATCAAACGCTTGCTAAAAGAAAAAAATGCGGTGTTGGTTGCCCACTATTACACCGACCCGGAGATACAGTCACTGGCCGAAGAAACCGGCGGTTGCGTGTCTGACTCGTTGGAAATGGCGCGCTTCGGCAGTGCGCATCCGGCCGCTACCCTGGTGGTCGCCGGAGTCAAATTCATGGGTGAGACCGCCAAGATTCTGAACCCGGAAAAACGCGTGCTGATGCCGACGCTGGAGGCAACCTGCTCGCTGGATATCGGTTGCCCAGCGGATGAGTTTGCCGCCTTCTGTGCCGACCATCCCGACCGTACCGTCGTTGTCTACGCGAATACGTCGGCGGCGGTTAAGGCCTTGTCGGATTGGGTGGTCACGTCGAGCATCGCCCTTGATGTAGTCGGGCATCTGCATGACGAGGGGCAGAAAATACTATGGGCGCCGGACAAACACCTCGGCTCCTACGTGCAACGCGAAACCGGTGCGGATGTTATCTGCTGGAACGGCGCCTGCATCGTGCACGAAGAATTCAAGGCGCGCGGCATAGAAGATCTCAAGCGCGTCTATCCTGAAGCCGCCGTACTGGCGCACCCGGAATCGCCCAACGCGGTGCTGGAAATTGCCGATAAAGTCGGTTCGACCACGCAAATCATCAATGCCGCGCGCGACTTGCCCAACACCCAGTTCATCGTCGCCACCGACCAGGGCATTTTCTACAAACTACAACAGCAAATGCCGGATAAGGAATTTATTATTGCGCCCACGGGGGGTAGCGGCGCGGCCTGCCGCAGTTGCGCCAATTGCCCGTGGATGGCGATGAATGTGCTGGAACATTTAGCCGCGACGCTGGAACAAGGCAGCAATGAAGTGTTTGTCGACCCGGAACTGGGCAAGCGCGCCGTGGTGCCGCTGCAGCGTATGTTGGATTTTGCCCGGGACTTGCATGTTAAGGTGGCAGGCAACGCCTGAACCTTGTTAAATCTTTATCGCCTCTTGCATTTTCTCAATGTTCTGCATGCGTTCACTAATCTTGGCGGTCGCCAGATAGTCGCCTTGCACAAGTTTTAGCGCATAGCGCAGCTGTTTTCGCGCCTGATCAAATATACCGTTCAGTATAAAGTACTCGGCCCGGGCCTGATGCACGGCGGGAATGTCGCCCACCAGCCCATGGGTTTCGGCGAGCAGATACCACAGGTGCTCGTCGTGCGGGTGACGCTTAACCTGTTGCAATAACAGCTTTTGGGTTTCTTTGGCATTGCCCTGTTTAAGTAGCACTTCCGCGTACTGCATCGTTAACGGGTGGTTTTTCGGATTGATCCGCAGTTGTTGTTTAAGCAGGTCGGCCGCTTCGACGTAGTTGCCACCGCGGGTTTCCAGCTCCGCCTGAGCAGCAATATAGGTGGTGCGCTGCGGGTCTTTTTTCAGCAGTGGTTGCAGTGCGGCGTGCGCCTCCTGAAGCTTGTTAGTTTTGATGTAAGCCAGCACCAGCCCGTATTGCGCTGCCGTGGCGCTGCCGTGGCCATTCTCCAGTGCCGCTTTAAAACGCTTGATCGCGGCACCTGTATTGTCGGCGTAGCTCACCTGCACGCGCGCCCGCATCAGCTGGTATTCGATGTCGCGAGTGGCTGTTGGCACGGCGTACTTGCGGGCGCGGCTGCGCGAATCGGCAATACGCTTTTCGGTGACCGGGTGCGAACTCAAGAACTCGGGCGGATTGCGTCGATAGCGCGCGGCGCGTTGCATGCGCTCGAACATGTTGGGAATCGCATTGGGATCAATGCCGGCGTCGACCAGCGTCAACATGCCGATGCGGTCGGCTTCAATCTCGTGTTGGCGGCTGAAGCGCAGTTGGTTTTGCAGCGCCGCGGCCTGGGTGGCGGTTATCGCCGCAATACCGGCGTCGCCGCCTGCGGTGGCGAGAATCACCAGGCTGGCTAACAGGGCGGCCATGTTGGGTATGCGATTGCGTTTCGCCTCTTCCCTGCCGCGCTGGAAATGACGTTGGCTGAGGTGAGCCAACTCGTGCGCCAGCACGGCCGCTAACTCGTCTTCGTTGCGGGCGTGCAATAGCAAGCCGTCATGCACGCCGATAACGCCACCCGGCACCGCGAAGGCGTTGAGCGCCGCATTGTGCACTACCACCAGCTCAAGGCGCCGATCCTCTAATTGGCTATGGGTGGCCAGGCGGTAGATCAAGTCCTCCAAATAGGCGGTCAGAATCGGGTCGGATACCGTGCGCACCTGGCTTCTGAAGCTGCGCAGCCAGGCTTGACCCAGTTTGTATTCCTGCTCGCTGGAATACAAACTGCCGCCGGCGTTACCGAGATTGGGCAGTTTTACCTCGTCAGCGCGTGGCGCGCCGCACGCGAGTATGAAGATAAGTAAGGAAATGGCGAGTTTTAACGGTTTCGGCATAGGTGAAACTTTGTCCGGCGACAGCCATCGTGTGTTGACTGTAGCATTTATAAATGCAAACGTGAATAATCCGAGCTTGTCCGGTTGCTTAGAGTGCGTCGCGCGTAAATGA
Organism: uncultured Pseudomonadales bacterium; assembly: GCA_964544755.1. Taxonomy (GTDB): domain Bacteria; phylum Pseudomonadota; class Gammaproteobacteria; order Pseudomonadales; family JAUIET01; genus JBBKXJ01. Next base: position 14,984 of record CAZJDL010000004.1, read on the forward strand.
TTCCGTTGCCGCGCCTTGCTTCCGCCACGCTGATAAGCGCGCGGGTATACTTGTCGGCTAAATGTCAGTATGGTCAGCTCATGTTGAAAATCGAATTAGTCGTCGTCGACGCGACAGGACTCGCTTGCCCGCTGCCACTGCTGAAGGCCAAACAGGCGTTGAATAAAATGGCCACAGGACAGCAACTGCGTGTTATAGCGACCGATCAGGGATCGGTGCGCGATTTTCAGACATTCGCCGAACAAAGCGGCCATATTCTGCTGCAAAGCCAGCAGAATCACGGTAACTTCGAATACCTTTTACAAAAAAATTAAGCCCACCCTATGTTAGATATCTTACGCAAGTGGATTGATCGCTATCTGGCCGATGAAGAAGCGCTGGTTCTCCTGCTACTGCTGCTGGCGGGTTTTACCGCCATCCTGACGATGGGCGATGTGTTGACGCCGGTGATCGCCAGCGTCATTATCGCGTTTCTGCTGCAGGGCATGATTTCGCGGCTGATGCAGTGGCACTGTCCACGCTGGCTTGCCCTGTCGATTACCTACGTCGTCTTTCTTGGCGTGCTAACGTTGATCATTTTAGTGGTGCTGCCGTTGAGTTGGCGCCAGTTGATCAACTTGTTTAACGAGTTGCCGCGCATGCTCAATGAGGGGCAGAAACTGTTAATGGTGCTGCCGGATCAGTATCCCCTGTTGTTGACCCACACGCAGGTGCAGGAACTGATGGAAATTACCGGCGCTCAGTTGGGCAAACTCGGCCAGTGGCTGGTGTCATTTTCGATGGCTAATATCGGTATCTTGCTGGTGCTGGTGATCTATCTGGTACTGGTGCCGATCCTGGTGTTTTTTTTGCTCAAGGACAAAGACCAGGTGCTGGGTTTGCTGGGCGATTTGCTACCGAAAAAACGCCCGCTGATGAATTCGATCTGGCGCGAAATGAACGATCAGATCGCTAACTATGTGCGTGGTAAATCCATCGAAATATTGCTGGTGGGCGGTATTAGTTACCTGGCCTTCGTGCTGTGGGGCCTGAACTATGCTGCGTTGCTGGGGCTGTTGGTAGGCTTGTCGGTGGTGGTCCCGTATATCGGTGCCACGGTGGTCACCTTGCCGGTCGCACTGATCGCCTATTTCCAGTGGGGGCTGGACTCGCAGTTTGCCTATTTGATGATCACCTATCTGGTGATACAAGCGGTGGACGGCAACTTGCTGGTGCCGTTGTTATTTTCCGAGGCCGTGAATCTGCACCCGACGGCGATCATTATGTCGGTTATCGTGTTCGGTGGGTTGTGGGGTATATGGGGTGTTTTTTTCGCCATTCCGCTGGCAACGCTGGTGAAAGCCGTGTTCAATGCCTGGCCGCGAGCCAGTCAGGCGCCCGCCGAAGCGGCTTAGGGCCTGTTCTACTCACCGCCGTGCTTAATCTTTGCGTAGAGGTTGTTTATGCTGTCTAACGTTGCACCAATGCTGCGCGTCGTTGTTCTTTTATGCTGTTGCAGCATTGCCGCTGTTGCTCATGCTGACCGTGAAATTGTCAACAGCGGCGAAGTTATCAAAAGCGAAAATGATGCGCGCGACTACGAATGGCTGACGCTGGACAATGGCTTGCAAGTGCTGTTGGTGTCAGACGTCAAAGCCACCAAAGCCGCCGCCTCGCTGGACGTCAATGTCGGCGCCAGGAGCGACCCGCAAGACCGGCAGGGTTTGGCTCATTTTCTTGAGCATATGTTGTTTCTGGGCACAAAAAAGTATCCTGAGGCGGGCGAATATCAGGAATTTATCAGCTCTCATGGCGGCACGCATAACGCCTACACCAGCTTCGAACACACCAACTATTTTTTTGATGTGAACGCCAGCTATTTGCGCGAGGGGCTGGACCGCTTCGCCCAGTTTTTTGTTGCGCCGCTGTTTACCGCGCGTTATGTCGAGCGCGAGATGAACGCCGTTGAGTCGGAATACCGGTCGCGTCTGCGCGACGACAGCCGCCGCTCACTCGACGTTTTTCGGCAAGTGATTAATCCTGAACATCCGTTTGCCAAGCTCAGCGTCGGCAATCTGCAAACGCTGAACGGCGGCGGGACGGACGCGGCGCGCGCTGAGTTGCTGAAGTTTTATCGGCGCCATTACTCGGCCGACAATATGCGCCTGGTCGTGGTCGGTCGTGAACCGATTGCCGAGCTGCGCAAATGGGTGCAAGAATTGTTTAGCGCGGTCCCCCGGCGCAAGACAGCGGCAGAACCCGCAGCGCCGACCCTGTTTAAAAGCGGCAGCCTGCCTAAAACAGTGTCGATCAAGCCGGAGAAAGACACGCGCAATCTCAGCGTAACATTTCCCATTCCCACGACCCGAGAGCACTACAAAAGCAAACCCGTGCAGTACATTGGTAATATCATCGGCCATGAGGGCGAGGGCAGTTTGCTGTCTTATCTGAAGCAGCGGGACTGGGCCGAGCAGCTAAGTGCCGGCGCAGGATTTGAAGACGCCAGCGGTGCGACTTTTAACATAGTGATCTCGCTGACCGAGGCGGGTCTGCAGCAGCGCGGCAAGGTGTTAAAGCGGTTGTTTCAAACCATTGCGCGCATCAAGGAGGAGGGCATTCAAGGCTGGTTGTTTAGAGAGCAGTCGGAGCTGCTGGCAACCCGTTTTCGGTTTCGGGAGAAATCGCAACCGATCAATTACGCCAGTCGCCTGGCAAATGACATGCACTATTATCCGGCGGCCGATGTGTTGCGAGCCGGCTACTTAATGCAGGACTACCAGCCCGAACTGATTGCCGATTTTCTCGGTTATCTCACGCCTGATAATGCCTTGATCACGCTGATGGCCGACGGCGAGAACTACCCGCTACGCAGCCCGTGGTATGACACACCCTACGCCGTCGCGCCGCTTGCTGAAACGCTACTAACCGCCTGGCTTGACGCAGAAGCCAACCCCGCGATCCTTGTGCCCGAACCCAATCCGTTCGTGTCGCGTAACTTTTCCATGCCACGCAACAAAAAGCCCGCGACCGTGCCGGTTGAGCTGCACCTCGGCGAACGTGCGCGCATGTGGTGGTTGCAAGATAGCAAGTTCAAGGTGCCGAAGGCGCAAGCTTACTTTAATTTTCATACGCCACTGGCCAACGACACGCCTGTTAATGCGGCACTGTCGCAACTGTATGCCGATGTAGTGCAGGACAGCCTGAACGAATTCGCTTACCCGGCAACGCTGGCAGGCCTGCAGATGGGGGTGCTGAAACACCTGCGTGGCGTCAGTATCAAGGTCGGCGGCTACAGCGACAAGCAGCGTTTGCTGCTCAAACGTATCGCGCGCGCCATGGCGATGCGGGAGATCGATCCGCAGCGCTTCGCCACCCTGAAAAAAGAACGCATACGCGGCTGGCTGAATGCGAAAAAACGGCTGCCGTATTTGCAAGTGTTAGGCGCCGTGTCGGAAACCTTGATAAAAAATTACTGGTCGGAGGAGCAGTTGATAGAGGCCTTGCGAGAGGCCAGTATTGACGACCTGCAGCAGTTTAGGCTGCGGTTTTTGCAAACCGCAAAGATCGACGCGCTGGTGTATGGCAACCTCAAGAAAGGCGCGGCCAAGCGCCTCACGAAGCTAATGCGCAAGGTATTGGAAAAACCTGCCGCCGCGCCGCCGCAACAAGCAGAGGTTGAAGTGGTGCGTATGCAGAATGACACTCCTTTGCAGCGCATGCTGGATATCGACCATAATGACGCCGCGATGCTGCTGTATCAGCAGGGTAGTGATCGCAGCGACCACACCCGTGCCCTGCTGGCGCTTACTATGCAACTATTGAAAACCGACTTTTTTCAGCAATTGCGCACCGAACAGCAACTCGGTTATGTGGTATTTGCCAATGAGATGGCGCTGGTCGATGTGCCGGGCGTGGCGTTTGTCGTGCAGTCGCCAACCGTCTCCGGTGCGCAAATTTACACTGCCATCGAAGATTTTTTGCGCGCTTACGGCAAAAAAGCGGGCGCGATGCCAGACGAATATTTTAGCCAACAAAAGGCTGCGCTGATCAGCGATCTCGCCGAACAGCCAAAAAACCAGCGTGGCCAGGCGGGGCGCTACTGGGAGGCTATAGCGTTGCAAGACCTGGGCTTCGATCAACGCTGGCAATTGCAGCAAATTCTGGAACAGACCACGCTGCAGGAGTGGCGTGAATTCTTTCAGCAAACGTTTGTCGCTACTCCCAAGCGCCAACTGCTGCTGTGGAGCCCGGGTCACAAGGGGCCAGCCGGATTACCAGATAGCATAAAAACTGTGCAGAGTTTACACAAATTCAAACAACAGCAAACGTACTATAAATTTCAGACTATTATTGAATAAGGTATAGAATAGCCCCTTCAGAATAACAGGTTAACACTATGAACCATGCGCTGGTTGTTGACGATTCGCGAACGGCACGCGCCGTTCTCAAACAAATGCTGGTCAAGGAATCGTGCAAGACGGACGCCGTCGCGTCGGCAGAAGCGGCTATCGACTATTTGCAAACACAAAAACCCGGCGTGATCTTTATGGATCATATGATGCCTGGCATGGACGGCTTCGCCGCCGTCAAAATGATCAAGGCAGACCCGGCAACCGAGCATATTCCGATCGTCATGTACACTTCGCGCGATGGTGAAGTCTACGTCGGGCAGGCGCACGCCCTGGGAGCGGCCGATATTCTGAGTAAACCGGCCACGCAAGATGATTTGCGTGCTACCTTACAGCGCGTGGCAGCGGCTGCTCAACCTCAACCACAGCAGCCTGCCAGACCAACGCCGATCGAACCCGCCAGCAATGAGCCGGTGAACGAGCCGCAGGTTGAAGAGCTGGTTTACGACGATGAAGCAACGGAAGCACCACAGCAACTGCATTCACTGGTTGACGCGCTCCCGCCGCCGGCACTGCCGAACACGGGTTTTACAGCGCCGGTCATCACCCCGCCGCCGGCCTCGCTTTTTGGCCCGCTATTGCTACTCGTATTTCTGGTTGGCATTCTGTTTTGGGGCAGTTTCAAGTATTTCACCATGCAAGAGCGCGAAAGCGAACTGCTGAGCGGTCAGCAGCAATTGCTGCAGTCATTGCAATGGAGCATTAATCAGGCCGGCCAGTTTGGCTATGACGAGCTGCCGATGGCGGGTCGACGACTCGAGCTGTTGCGTGAACTTGTCAGCAGCCTACAGTTAACCGGCTTTAAAGGCACCGTTGTGGTTGAAGGTCACGCCGGCCAGTATTGCCTGGTGCAAACCAAGGGCGGTTTCGTGACACCGAACGATCGGCTGCCAATCGGCGATTGCACCGCCATTGGTGACGATAAAGCCACCGCATTGCAGCGCAGCGGCGGTCAGTCGGCGGCATTCAGGGATTTTCTGCAACAGTCTCCCGAGCTGAGTTCGGGAGACATCGCCGTGGAAGTTGTCCCCAGGGGCGCCAGCCAGCCGCGGATAGAGTATCCTGCCGAGTCCGACGTGCGAACTGCCGGTGATTGGAATCGTATCGCCGAGTTGAACAACCGGGTTGAAATGTACCTGGTACCCGAGTAGCTGACGCGCGATACGATTTGCGAGTACAGTCGCCCGTACCAATCCTTCTCTCCGTTGCTGGAGCGACTGCGGTCGCGAACCCTGCCGCAGTTGCGTTTGGCGCTTGTCTATGTAAATATCTCGCTGACTCTATATTCTACTGGGTCGTCGTTCTCCGGCCTAATCGGAGCTGTAGCGAAAGTTAGTATTCCTTCGAGGTGATCATGCCGTATTCAGAACCCCACAGCGCTTTCCCTGTTAGACGCGCTCGCACCGGCATCGTTCAAGAGCGACTACTTTTGGTGCTTTCCCTCGACGCGGGGTTCACTATGCCGGCGACAAAGCGTGTTGCCGCGAATGCAGACAGACAAGCTGATCACCTCGAAGGAACACTAGATGGAATTTGAAGACCAAGACCCGCTAGAAACGCAGGAGTGGGTGTCTGCACTGGATTCCGTCGTGCGCAGTTCAGGCAAAGGCCGCGCGGCCTATTTACTCCGAACGCTTGCAGATTGGTCGGTCAATAATGGCATTCGCCTGCCTTCCACCATTACGTCGCCGTTTCGTAACACCATCCCGCCGGAAAACGAAAAACGCATGCCGGGCGATCTGTTCATGGAACGCAGGATTCGTTCGCTGGTGCGCTGGAACGCGTTGGCTATGGTGATGCGCGCTAACGCTCGCGATGGTAGTTTGGGCGGTCATATTTCCAGTTTTTCATCCAGCGCGACGTTGTACGACGTTGGCTTTAACTATTTTTTTCGCGCCTCAACTGACCAACATCTCGGTGACCTGATTTATTATCAGGGGCATAGTTCGCCGGGTATTTATGCGCGCTCCTATCTGGAGGGGCGCCTGACCGAGGAGCAACTGGATAATTTCCGCCGCGAAGTCGACGGCAACGGTTTGTCGTCATATCCGCACCCGTGGCTAATGCCGGACTACTGGCAGTTCCCGACGGTATCGATGGGGCTGGGTCCGATGCAGGCTATTTATCAGGCGCGCGTGCTCAAGTATCTATGCAGTCGTGGTCTGGTCGAGCAGGGTGACCGTAAGGTGTGGGCGTTTTTGGGTGACGGTGAAACCGATGAGCCCGAATCGCTGGGTTCGATAGCGCTGGCCGGTCGCGAGAAGCTGGACAATTTGATTTTCGTGGTTAACTGCAACCTGCAGCGCCTCGACGGGCCCGTCAGAGGCAACGGCAAGATCATCCAGGAGCTCGAAGCCGTGTTCCGCGGCGCGGGCTGGAACGTGATTAAGGTGGTCTGGGGGCGCTTGTGGGATCCTTTATTGCAGCAAGACAAAACCGGTTTGCTGCAGAAACGCATGGACGAAGTCCTCGACGGTGAACTACAAAACTACAAGTCTAACGGCGGGGCTTACACGCGCGAGCATTTTTTTGGCAAATACCCTGAGTTACTGGAGCTGGTTAAAGACCTGACCGACGACGATATTATGTATCTCAACCGTGGCGGCCATGATCCTTACAAAGTGTATGCTGCCTACTCGGCGGCGGTTGAGCACAAAGGCCAGCCCACCGTCGTACTGCCTATGACAGTGAAAGGTTACGGCACCGGCGCTGCCGGTGAAGCGCAAAATATCACCCATTCGCTGAAAAAACTCGACACCAAAAGTCTGAAACGTTTTCGTGACCGATTTGGTGTGCCGATTGGTGACGAAGAGCTTGATAAAGTCCCTTACTATCGCCCTGCCGACGACAGTCCCGAGGCGCACTATCTGAAACGCGTGCGCGGCGAGTTGGGCGGCAGCATTCCCATGCGGCAAAAAGACTTCGACGCACTGCCGGTACCGGCGCTCGACACTTTGAATAGCCAGTTAAAATCTTCGGGTAAACGCGAAGTTTCTACCACTATGGCGTTCGTGCGTATCTTGTCGTCCTTGGTGAAAGACAAGAAAATTGGGGCGCGAGTGGTGCCCATTGTGCCTGACGAGGCGCGCACCTTCGGTATGGAAGGCATGTTTCGTCAACTTGGTATTTATTCCTCGGTCGGGCAAAAATACACACCGCATGATGCTGATCAAATCATGTTCTACAAGGAAGATAAAAAAGGCCAAATACTGGAAGAGGGTATCAACGAGGCGGGCGCGTTCAGCGCCTGGCTGGCGGCGGCGACTGCGTACAGCAACAGTAACTATGCGCTGCTGCCGTTTTATATTTTTTATTCCATGTTCGGTTTTCAACGCGTCGGCGATCTCGCCTGGGCGGCGGGTGATTGTCAGGCGCGCGGCTTTTTAATCGGCGCCACCGCCGGCAGAACAACGTTGAATGGCGAAGGCTTGCAACACCAGGACGGGCACAGTCATATCCTCGCCAACACCATTCCCAACTGTATTTCCTACGACCCGACCTATGCGTATGAGCTGGCGGTGATTATTCAGGACGGTCTGCGGCGCATGTACGCGGACAAAGAAAACCGTTTCTACTACATCACCACGATGAACGAGAACTATCTTCAGCCGGCAATGCCCGCCGGCGTTGAGCCGGGCATTATCAAGGGTATGTACCCGCTGCAACGGGCGGCCAACAAAAAAGCCAAGCATGTGGTGCAGCTGTTGGGTAGCGGCGCGATTCTGCGCGAAGTGCTCGCCGCCGCTGAACTCCTGCACACGGAACACAACGTCGACGCCGACGTCTGGAGCATGACGAGTTTTAATGAGCTGTGTCGCCAGGCGCAATCCGATGAGCGGTGGAATAGGATGCACCCACAAGAAAAACCGCGCGTGCCGTTCGTGACCCAGCAACTGCAAGCGCACGCCGGCCCGGTGATCGCCGCCACCGACTACATAAAAAACTACGCCGAGCAAATTCGCGGCTTTGTTCCGCAGCGCTATGTGGTGCTCGGTACCGATGGCTTCGGGCGCAGCGACACGCGCGAAAAGCTACGCCACTTTTTCGAAGTCGATCGGTATTTTATCGTTATTGCCAGCTTGAAAGCACTGGTGGACGAAGGCGCGCTGAAGCCGGCACAGGTCAGCGCCGCGATGAAAAAATACCGTATCGATCCCGATAAGGCAGAACCGTTGACTTGTTAAGAATCATAAAGGAATAGCACTTAGTTAAGCGGACTGAACAGAGTGAAAATTTGCGGGGCGTGGCGTCAGCCCGTCCCTGCAGGCTCGATCCCTGACATGCCTGCCAGGGACGGCCGCAAAAATTCTCCCTCTGCAGCTTCGATCAGCCTTGTTGTAAGTGCTATTCGTTCATAGAGTGCAACCGCCCGTGTGGGCCCTGGGAAAAGAGTGACCACCGAAACCGTTAAAGTACCTGATGTTGGCGGCGCGGAAAGCGTCGAAGTGATCGAGGTTAGCGTCGGCGTTGGCGATAGCGTCGAGCTGGAACAGTCGCTTATTGTGCTGGAGTCCGATAAGGCCTCAATGGAAGTGCCTAGTCCAACGGCCGGCAAAATCACCAAGCTGCATGTAGAAGAGGGTGCCACCGTTGCCGAGGGTGACGCGATTGTCGACATAGAGGTCGGTGCCGCCGCTGGCAATGAGGCCGAGGTAAAGGCGGAAGCTGGTGCGCAAGCGCAAACTGCGGCAGCAGCACCAGACACGCCAATAGTAAAACAGTCGGCTGCGGAGGTACCTGCCGCAGCCAGTATTGAGAAAATTCTATTACCTGATATCGGCGAAGCCGAGGGCGTGGAAGCGATCGAAGTCTCGGTTGCGGTCGGCGATACGGTAGCTGAAGGTGACTCCATTGTTGTGCTCGAGAGCGACAAGGCGTCGATGGAAGTGCCTGCGCCAAGCGCCGGCATCGTGCACGCCGTGCATGTCAAAGAAGGCGATCAGTTGGCGCGAGGCAGCGTGTTGATTGAGCTGCAGGTGGAGGCTGCCGGGCAAGGCGCTGTTGCGCAAGAACACAGCGCGCAGCAAGCTACCACTCCCGCGCCGGTCAGCGAAAAAGCGGGTGCCGTGAAACCGCTCCAAGACTTGCCAAAAGTTGCCGACGTCGCCGTTGCAGAGCGGCAGGCGGGTGGCGATGTGCATGCAGGGCCGGCAGTGCGCAAACTGGCGCGCGAGTTGGGTGTCGATCTGTCACGAGTCAACGGTTCGGGACCAAAAGGGCGTGTGTTAAAAGACGATGTACAAGCCTTTATTAAGGCGGCGCTTAAACCCGGTGGGGGCGCGGGCGCGGTACCCACCGTACCGGCCATTGATTTTAGCCAGTTCGGCGCGATCGATCAGCAGCCGCTCAGCAAGCTGCACAAATTGACGGCGCGAAATATGGCGCGCAGCTGGCTCAATGTGCCGCATGTGACGCATTTCGATGATGCCGATATCACCGAGCTGGAAGATTTCCGCGCCAGCCTGAAGCCCGATATGGAAAAACGCGGCGTTAAGTTATCACCGTTGCCGTTTATCGTGAAGGCGTGCGCCGTGGCCTTGCGGATGAACCCTGATTTCAATGCGTCCCTGTTGCCCGACGGCGAACAAATCGTTTATAAGCAGTTCTACCATATTGGCTTAGCGGTGGATACAGCGGCCGGCTTGATGGTGCCGGTGCTGCGGGATGTAAATAAAAAATCGATCTGGGAAATCGCCGAAGAAATGACCGTGCTTTCAACGAAGGCACGCGAGCGAAAACTGTCCCCCGCTGACATGCAGGGCGCCTGCTTTACTATTTCCAGTCTCGGTAATATCGGCGGCCTTGGCTTCACGCCGATTGTTAATACGCCCGAAGTCGGGATTCTTGGCGTATCGCGCACCACGATTAAACCGGTGTTTATTGATGGTGAATTTGTACCACGTAAAATGTTGCCGCTGTCGCTTTCGTACGATCACCGCGCGGTCAACGGTGTTCATGCGGGACGGTTTATGACCGACCTTTGCCAATTAATGGCGGATATTCGGCGCCAGCTTTTGTAAATTGAAGGGGTGCTTGTATCCCGGCTAGTGCACTAGGAACGGTCCCGGAATTTTTCACTCGCTTCAGCCCTTATCTTCAAGTTGGGCAAAAACTCAGGCGCCAGTGTCTGCAGCTCGGTAATATTAATCGAAGGAAAATACGCATCGCGTAAGCCATGCACGAGCTTTAATGTTCTGAAGGCGTCAAACCAATCGTGCATGTGTTTTAGGAATCCATTTAAGGTTTTGCTGTGTGTGCTTGCATGTTTAACGCCTGCATCGATAGCTAGCGCGTGCAGCGCATGAAGCAAGTTTTCGCTTTTAATAGTGTTGGAAATTGTGTGGCTATCAGCGTCTGCTGTCTGTGTGTGGCGCCAAATATCGGGTAAGGTATGCAGAAACTCGCGCAGTAATTCGAACACCTTGGGGTGGTAAAAAACATAGTCGCGCTCTGCATCAGCTAGCTGCATTATCCGCCCAAGCGCCGCGCCGGTGCCAAATGGCGTTCTGTGCGAAACGCGCCCGGCTAGCGTAATAACAGGTTCGGTCAAGGATACGATGGCACCGGTTTTGCGCAATTTGTTGAGAATATAAAAATCCTCACCGGCATTGCGTTTGGGAAAGCCGCGAACTTTGGCGTAGTGTTCGGCATGTACCGCCAACGTGCTGCCGACCGTGTGGAAGGCATACGGCGAGCCGGCCCAGCGCAGGCCGTTAGTGTAGTAGTGCAGGTTGTAGTCGTACAAGTCGATGGCGAGTGCCTGCCTGGGATCTGTGGGACGACTGTGTTGATACGGGAACATAAATGCCGCTGCCTGCGAAACCTTTGCTGCCGCGCTGAAGTAATCGGGGGGTAACAGGACGTCGGCGTCGGTGGTGAAAACCCAAGGTTTGGCAATTTTGCCGCTGTGCAAGAGTTGGCAGATGATGTCGGCGCCAATCTTGCGCGCCAGGCCAACGCCTTGCCGCGCGGGTAGCTGGCGCTCCCTAGAGTAAGCGTCAACGCAGAGCAGGTGCGACGTTTCACCGCTGGCAAAAAGTGTTAGCACCTGGTCGTCACTGCGCCACAAGAGTGGAAAGGAAGACGCTATAAACTTATTCAGTGCCAAGTTATCGGCATTGGTTTGATCTGATGGCGCTTCGTTAATAACGACAATCAGCAGGCTCGAAGTTGCGTTGAATACGCGCCGGTTTTGCTGCAGAAAAATGCCGGACTCATCACAACAGGGGATAACGCAGGCGTAATCGTAGCGGTACGAAAAGTCGCCAAGTTGCAGCGCATGCGGTTCGGCGTAATGGTTGAGATATTTGGCCAGCACGCTATTGCATGACTTCAATGCAGCGCCGCGCGCAGCGGTAGATGGCGGACGATGGCCGCTTCAGTATCGAGCAGTTCATCGAGTCGCGCTTGCACCATAGCGCCGGGTAAATACTTTTCTGCCAATGCCACGAACAAATCCTCGTGCCTTTGTTCGGAGCGGGTTATCGACTGGTAGAATGTTTTCAGTGGTCCGGCCGGCAACGCGCTGGCGATGAGACCAAAACGTTCCGCGCCGCGCGCTTCGATAATGCCGGCGGTCAGCAATCGGTCGAGCAGGTAGGCGTCTTTGCCGTGGCGTATGTGTTGGCGCATTTGCACGACATAGTTGTCTTTCTTGTCTGCCTGTAGTTGCAGGCCGCGCGCGTAAATAAGTTTGACCACTTGCCGGTAGTGAGTCAGTTCTTCCACGGCCAGTTCGGTCATGGCCTGTATCAATTCGGCTTTGTCGGGGTAGTGCGATACCATACTCATGGCCATGCCCGAGGCTTTCTTCTCGGCCGCGGCGTGATCTTGCATAAACGTATCAAAATCCGCCAACACGGTGGCAGTCCATTCGGCAGGCGTTGGATAGCGCAAGGTTGTCATTCACGGTTCTCGGCAATTTCGGTGGGTCAAAATGCTGGGTGGTATTTATCAAGGCTGTAGGCAATGTCACAAAGACTTTTTCTACAGCCGGTCTATAATAGCGCGCATCGCTTATGCAATCAGGTCGAAGATATGGTAATCAAACCCAAAGTTCGCGGTTTTTTGTGCGTCACGACGCACCCGGCAGGGTGTGAGGAGAATGTGAAACAACAAATCGACTATGTCAGGGCACAGGGGCCAATAGCGAATGGTCCGCAGCGCGTGCTGGTGCTGGGCGCGTCGACTGGTTACGGCCTGGCATCGCGTATTAGCGCGGCGTTCGGCAGTGGCGCGGCTACACTGGGCGTATTTTTTGAAAAGCCGGGTACCGAGAGAAAACCGGGTACGGCGGGCTGGTACAATTCGGCTGCAGTGCACAAATTTGCCCAGACCGAAGGCTTGTACGCCAAGAGTATAAATGGCGATGCGTTTAGCGACGCGCTGAAACAACAGACCATTGACGTGATCAAAGAGGATATGGGTCAGGTCGATTTGGTGGTTTACAGCCTGGCCGCGCCGCGCCGGCAGCATCCCAAAACCGGCGTTGTGCATACCTCCACCCTTAAACCCATTGGCAAGGCGGTTACCCAACGGGCCATTAATACCGACAAAGAATCTATCACAGACGTGACCGTCGAAGCGGCTACCCAGGAGGAGATTGACAACACCGTGGCGGTGATGGGCGGCGAAGACTGGCAAATGTGGATAGACGCTTTGCTGGCTGCCGACGTGTTGGCCGACGGCGCAAAGACCACCGCGTACACGTATATTGGCGAGAAAGTTACCTGGGATATTTACTGGCACGGCACCATTGGTGCGGCGAAACAGGATCTCGACAAACGCGTGCTTGACATTCGCGCTCAGCTGGCGGCAAAAAACGGTGATGCACGTGTGTCGGTTTTGAAAGCCGTTGTCACGCAGGCCAGTAGCGCCATTCCGGTTATGCCGCTATACCTGGCCATGTTGTTTAAGGTCATGAAGCGAGAAGGTACGCACGAAGGCTGTATCGAGCAGATCTACGCTTTGTTCAAAGACAGCTTGTATGGCAGCCAGCCGGTGTTGGATGACGAGGGTCGCCTGCGCGCCGACGGCAAGGAGTTGCGCCCCGAAGTGCAGTCTGAAATCGAACAATTATGGTCGCAGGTCACCACCGAGAACCTTAACGACTTGACTGACTTAAAAGGCTATAAACAGGAGTTTTTGCGCTTGTTTGGTTTCGGGATTGACGGTGTGGATTATGACGCCGACGTCAATCCCGAAGTCATCATCACGCCGCTATTGTAGAGACTGTCGTGCAGCAGTTACCGACCGGCGAATTCAAACAGCTAAGCCCGCACGTTGGCCGCATCATTGCGCCCAACCCCGGCCCAATGACCGGGGCGGGAACGAATACCTATATTGTTGGTGGGGATTTACAAGCCGGCTCTGTCGCTATTATCGATCCCGGTCCGGCGATTGACGCCCATGTCGACACCATAATGCGTGAGTTCGGTGGTCGCATTGATAGCATCGTGGTGACCCATACCCATGCGGATCATTCGCCAGCGGCCAGACAGCTCGCGCAGCTAAGCGCCGCCGAAGTATACGGAGCCACGCCGCCGACCGCCGCAAAGTATCAGGATGAGGGCTTTCGTGCCGACCATGAAGTGAGTGACGATCAGCTATTGGTGTTGGCGGGCGTGAATATTCGGGCGGTGCATACGCCCGGCCATGTGAGCAATCACTATTGTTACTTGATCGAGGAAGACGGCGTACTGCTAACCGGCGACCATCTAATGAACGGCTCTACCGTGGTGATCATTCCGCCGGCCGGGGTCATGAAAGACTATATCGAGTCGTTGCAGAAACTGAAAAAGTATCCGCTCAAGAGTTTGGGGCCGGGACACGGCGAACTAATGTCAGAGCCGTTAGTGGTCGTCGATGGAATTATTCAGCACCGTTTGCGGCGCGAGCAGAAAGTTGTTGATAAACTCACTTCCTTAGGTGCGGTCACACTCGAAGAGCTGACACCCGTGGTTTATGACGATGTCGATGACAGTCTGCACTTTATGGCGTCGTTGTCGCTGGCGGCGCATTTGATCAAGCTGGAAGCCGAAGGTCGCGCGCAGCAGCAGGACAAGCGCTGGGAAACGTGCTGAACCTATCACGTAACGGGCCGCAAGTAGTGGGTCAAAAAACTCTGCCACAAATTACGCAACGCGCGGCGCGACAATTCGGGTGCCTCTGTATCTGCGCTTTTTTCATTACAGGACACTACACTAGGGATTGATAAGTGGCTCAATCATCGACACCGCTAAGTTGTTTTGTTCGTGCGCTGTGCCTGCATGGCTGTATCTTCTGCCTGTTGATTTGCAGCGTCGTGGGGGCCCAGGAAAGCACCGAAAAAAATACCAGCTCCACTGAGAAAAGCGCCCCGGCCGGTGATCGTCCCGAGCCGATTCCGCTGTCCGAGATCGCCACTGAGACGGAAACAACAAGGACCTTGCTGCGTTCGCTGGAACGCTCACTGCGCGAGAAAGCCGTAGTGACGGACGTACAACAGCAACTGCCGTTATTGCAAGCGAAATTTGAGAAGCATAACGTGCGCACGCGGAGTACGTTGGAGGGCAGTGACGATCTGGAAAGCCTGCATGAACTTGCAGCTAAATGGCACACTATCGCCACCGAGGTCAATGCCCGAAAGGCGCGGTTGAGCAAGCGCGTTACGCTGTTTGGTGGTCAGCTTAAAGAATCCTCGAAGCTTAACAAACGCTGGAAACTGGCTTTGGAGGAGGCGCGGAAATCGGCGGAACCGGCCGCCATCCTGAAGACTATCGACAACAACCTGGATGACATCAAAAACACGCGAACGGCGATAAAAGAGCGGCGCGCGGCAATATTATTGCTGCAGTCCGAACTGGCGCAACTGGATTCCAAAATCGACATCGCGCTGGAGAGTATCGATGACCGGCGTGGGGAATTGGTCGGTCAGTTGTTCGTGCGTGGCGAAGCGCCCCTCTGGTCGCTTGGCGATCGTAGTGACAGTGTTGAAACGGCGGTGACGGAATTTAACAGCGCCTATGAAGAAGATCGGCAACGGCTAGGGAGTTTTTGGCTGGGGCAGCAGTCTAAAATTATTCTGCACCTCATTTGCCTGGCCTTGCTGGCCGTGCTGTTACGTGTTGCCAAACGGCGCGTGCGTGCCGCCGGCGAAGAGTACCATCGCGAGTCGCTGGAAGTGCTGGATCATCCTTATTCTACGGCGATTTTATTGTCCTTGGTGCCGGTTAACTGGGTTTACCCGTCCGTGCCAACGGCGATCGTGGAGCCGATGCTTGGCGCGGTTGCGCTGCTGCCGACTGTGATCGTGGCGCGTGATTACCTCGGCAAAACGCTGCGGCCCTTGTTGTACGCGCTGGCTATTTTCTATTTGGTTGATCTGTTTATTGCGCTGCTTGAGCCGCTGCCATATTTTTCCCGCCTGCTGTTCGTGCTGAAAATGGCGGCGCTGGTCGGTTTCGTTAGTTGGCTCGTTTGGCAGCCGGAGAAACAGCGCCAGTTGGCTGCAGCTGCAGCCGAAGGCGTGGCCGAGCATTCAATGATCGCGCGCTGCGCGATCGTTGCATGCTTGACCGCCGCGCTGCTTGAAGCGTCCGGCTATAGCAGCCTTGGGCGCTTGATCGGCCAAGGCGTGCTCTACAGCGCGTATGCAGCGATGCTGTTATATGCGGTAGCCAGGGTGCTATATGGGTTGTTCGTGTTCGCCTTGCAGCGCCAGCCGCTGAATTTTTTTTCCAGCGTTCGCCGGCATAGTGCCTTGTTTGAGCGGCGCATTGGGTCGCTTTTGAAATGGGGCGGCGTCGGCGTGTGGATATGGATCACACTGAACGTCTTTGAACTTCGACAGCTGGTGTGGAACGCTGTGTCGGCCGTGTTTGGCGCGCGCTTGAGTCGTGGCGAACTCAGTATCTCACTCGGCGATATCGGCGCGTTTGCGCTGACGGTATGGGCCGCATTTTTTCTCGCTGGCGCACTTCGCTTCGTGCTCAACGAAGAAGTCTTCCCGCGTATTCGTATGGGCCGTGGCGTGCCGTATGCCATCACTACCTTAACGAGTTACGGCATTTTATTGCTTGGCTTTTTCTTCGCGGTTGCTGCCGCCGGGGTCGATTTCAACCGCTTTACAATTTTGGCCGGCGCGTTCGGCGTGGGTATTGGTTTTGGTTTGCAGAACATCGTCAATAATTTTGTCTCCGGTTTGATATTGCTGTTCGAGCGGCCCATCCAGGTCGGCGACACGTTGCAAATGGCCGACGTGGCCGGCGAAGTGCGCCGCATCGGCATTCGCGCCAGCGTCGTGCGCACCTTTCAAGGGGCCGAGGTTATTGTTCCCAACGGTGATCTCATCTCGCAACAGGTCGTCAACTGGACCCTGGTTGACAGGAATCGGCGGATCGATATCAAGGTGGGCGTCGCCTATGGCAGCGATTTAAAACAGGTTATACAGATCTTGCTCGGCAGTCTTGAAGGGCACTCCGACGTGTTGTCGTATCCAGAGCCGCAGGCATTTTTTACCGCGTTTGGCGACAGTTCGCTGGATTTTGAGCTGCGCTTTTGGACCAATCGCTTTGAACGTTGGCTGCCTATTCGCAGCGATGTCAGTATTGCAATCAACGATGCGTTGGCGGCCGCGGAGATTACGATACCGTTTCCGCAGCGTGATGTGCATTTGCAGACGTTACCCGTTGATCCTACATCGTGATCGAATGGCTGTCGCGATCGACCAGCTTGACATAGTGCGTCCCGGCCCCCATATAATTCGCTGTATCTGATTTGTGGAGAATGGTTTAGATCATGCGAATACTACTTTTTTTGGGCACCAACATGGCCGTGCTGGTGCTGGTCGGCGTTGTCATGAGCGTGTTTGGCGAGCCCATTCTGGCCCAGAATGGCGTCGATCTTAATTTAACCGGTTTGCTGATTTACAGTGCAGCGTTTGGTTTTATCGGTTCGTTTGTCTCTCTGTTCTTATCCAAATGGATGGCCAAACGCTCGGCCGGTGTGCAACTGATAGAGAATTCACAAAACCCGGACGAGCGCTGGTTGTTAGAGACGGTTGCCGACCTCGCCGCCAAGGCCAACATCAAGATGCCCGAGGTTGGTATTTTCCCGGGTGAACAGCCGAACGCCTTCGCCACTGGCTGGAACAAAAATGATGCGCTGGTTGCCGTTAACACAGGTTTGCTGCGCACGATGAAAAAAAACGAAGTGCGTGCCGTGCTGGCGCATGAAATCGCGCATGTGGCCAACGGCGACATGGTAACCTTGAGCCTGGTTCAGGGTGTCGTGAATACCTTCGTTATTTTCTTCTCGCGTATCATCGGCCATTTTGTCGACCGTGTGCTGCTCAAAAATGAGCGTGGTCTCGGTATCGGCTATATGGTCACGTCGATGATCGCGCAAGTGGTGTTGGGCTTTCTTGCCAGTGCGATCGTGATGTGGTTTTCACGGCAACGCGAATTCAGGGCCGACGAAGGCGGCGCATTGTACGCCGACCGCGAATCGATGATAGGTGCATTGGAAAGCCTTAAACGCGGCAGCCAGATGCCCAATGAAATGCCCGCCAACATGCAGGCTTTTGGTATTAGCGAAGGCGTGCGCCAGGGTTTGGCGGCCATGTTCACCAGCCATCCACCGTTGGACGTGCGTATTGCCGCGTTGCGCAATTTGCGGTAATTTTTCACATATTCTTCGGTCGGAGGTATACTCGACAGCGGCGCCAACTTCCGGCCAACGAGTTCGTCTCCACAATACTATGCCGCGTTATCTAAAATTCAGCCTCGTCGCTACTCTGCTGTTGTTGCCGGTGTTGGCTATTGTGTTAACACCGAATCTGCAAATCACCAATTTCAAAGTACTGATTAATGCGATGTTTGGTGCTACCGAGCCGGCGCCTGCGGCTCAAATACAGATGCGCCTGAAGGCTCCTGCTGGATACCATCTGGACGTCTACGCCAGCGACATATCCAATGCGCGTTTTATGCGCTTGACGAGCGCCGGTGACCTGTTGGTCAGCCGGCCACGCAAAGGCCGCATTATGCTATTGCAGGCCGACAAAAATAACGATGGCAGGCATGATGGCAAGCGCGAATTGTTGGCTGACCTCGAGCGCCCGCAAGGCATGGATATTCATGCCGGCTGGCTTTACGTAGCCGAATCGAACGCCATCGGCCGTATTAAATTCGACGCCGCCAGTGGCGCGACCCGTGGCGCCTACGAGCGCATCCTTACCGGCTTGGGCGACAGCGGCAATCATTGGTCGAAAACCCTGCGCGTAGGGCCCGACGGCTGGCTCTACGTCACATCTGGCTCAACTTGCAACGTGTGCGAAGAGGAAGACCCGCAGCGCGCTGCAATGTTGCGCATATCGCTAGACGGGCAACAAACCGAAATATACGCCACCGGCCTGCGCAACGCCGTTGGTTTCGACTGGGCGCCGTGGAGCGGTGAGCTCTACGCCACCGACAACGGTCGTGACCTGATGGGTGACGATAGACCGCCGTGCGAACTCAACCATATTCAGCGTGGTGCCTTCTACGGCTGGCCATATGTTAATGGCAATAACGTACCGGACCCCGACCTTGGCGAAGGCCGGGAGTTGCAAGCAAAGACCGCGGCGCCCCCGGTGTTTGGATTCAGAGCGCACAACGCGCCGTTAGGCATCACATTTTTGCACCATCAACGTGGCTTTAAGCGGACGGCGCTGGTCGCGCTGCACGGTTCCTGGAACCGGTCCACGCCTGATGGCTATAAAGTGGTTGCCCTGCGCTGGGATGCAAACGACGTAATAAGCGCAAGCGATTTCCTGACTGGTTTTGAAAAAGATGGCGACATTATCGGCCGGCCGGTCGACGTGGTTGAAAACTCACGCGGCGATATTTTTGTTTCAGACGATTACGCCGGCGTCATCTATCGCGTCAGCCGCCGCAAGGCGGTCGCTGGCAAAGTTGACGCCACGGCAAGATCGCCTCGAAGGAGTACTAATTCGAACTGACTCGGGTATCTACGCCGTTAATCGACAGGTTCCATTGCAATAACGAGTAGTTGTGCGCGTATTTTTGCGAGTCGACCGCGTAGCGTTGGGCTTTGACGAAGTCCTCATTAGCGCCCTGCAAATCATCCGTCAGAGCCCTGAGTACGCCTCTATTTGAGTATGCCATTCCCAGGCTCGCCGTATCCTGGCGCCTCGCGCTGCGCCGCCGTGCTTTTGTTGCCAGCAGAACTTTAACGGCTTTAGCGCACGCGCGGCGCGCGCGTTGATAGTCTTTGAGTATGGTGTAGCTCACGCACATACTATTATGCGCCGCGGCTTTCCAGCCCGGTTCTGCGATCACGGAGCGCGAAGCGGTTATCGCTTTGCGGTAGTCACCCGTCTTGAGATGTTCGATGCCCGGCGCGTTTGCCTGAATTGCCATCATGTAGCCGTTTAACTCATTAGCGTTGGCTGCGAACGCTAAAGCGGTTAACCCGAACACCAGCCCGGCGATGCGTACGGTAGATGATCGAAAGCTGATGTATGGCATGACGGTGTCCTTGTTTGGTTGGCAAAAATAAGTTCGTCCAGAACGTATCCGTTAAAGGCTGTACCCGGTTTTTGGACGATGATTGATCACTGTGAGTGCAGCCTTGGATGGGTCAGCATCACGTCCTTGTGTTTACTCTCCCTCCCTCTTTTCTGTCGTCGTGGCTTAAATGGTCTCACTTTAGTTTCACAGAAATTAACATTTCAACCCCATATTGGGCGAGTTACTCTCCGCGAGGCGGCATGCATTGCATGCAGTTACCGTTAATTAAATCTGTAAATGTCGCTTTACTGCGACGTACTGTTGATATCGGCCGTGAAAATTCCTGTTTCTCGCTAAGCCAATAGCATTAATGCTAAATAGCTATAGACGGATTATTGACACATCGTTAGGCTGCCCATTATGTGTACCGATGCGAAGTGTTCAGCTGCTGGATCGAGACGGCAAGAAATGCGACACGCCATACGTAGCTGTTCCTGTGAAAAATAGCTGGCGCTTTTTGCAGCACAATAGGTTAAAATATAACCACTTTGACGTTCGCTGTGATGCGCCGCGCCAACGGTGATCGTGCGTGGGGCTGACTTTGGTTCCCGCATTCCCAACAACTAATTGAAAGTATATTATTGATGCCAACTACAATTATTTTTCCAACTCGTTTATTAATGTATGCTTTTTCGCTTGGCGTCCTGAGTGCGTGCTCCGGCGGCGGCGGTGATGATGACTCTCCGCCACCGGCCGTGAATCAAGCGCCGGTGTTGGCTGCCATCGGCGCTCAAACAGTCGATGAAACACAGCCGTTAAACTTCACCGTGACCGCCACTGACGCGGAATCTACCCCGACACTGAGTGCTTCAGGTTTACCTGCGGGCGCTACTTTTAATGGCTCAACAGGCGTTTTCAATTGGGCTACCGCCGCTGGCGACGCGACCGGCAGCCCGTATTCGGTCACTTTTACGGCCACTGACTCCGGCGACTTGACGGACACCGAGACCGTCGCTATCACGGTCACGCCCGCCGTCACAGCCGATTGTACAGTAGGTATCACCTCTCCCGAGGTTGCTCAGTTACAAACTTCGGCTGATCTTTTGGTGACAGCTACCCTGAGCTGCAGCCCCGAGATACCTGCCGGCTGGGGCGTAAAGTTGGTGGTTACGGGCGCGAACAACGGCGCTGGCGGTGAGGTCACGGTAACCAGCGAGCCTTTCAGTAACACTTTCGCTGGTCTTGCCAAAGACGAATACGCAGTGATCGCAACGGTCGTCAATGCCAGCGGCGCTGACGTCAGCGGTGCGCAAACGCGGGCTGAGGTCACCCAGGCGGGGATCGGTGATTACTACGTTGCCATTGGCGACAGTATTACGTTCGGTATAGGGGACTTTGATGGTGGTGACGATACGTCGAACGACGGCCGTAACAGCAGCCGTGGTTACCCTCCTATTCTCAACGACCAGTTGACCGCGGCATTGGGTTATCCGCATACGGTCATTAACGCAGGGGTCGAGGGTGATAATTCGGCGGCGGGCTTAGCAGCGCTGTCTACTGTGCTAATGAACAATCCTGATGCGCAGCGTGTTCTCGTGAAATATGGCATGAACGACGCCAGGCAGGGTATGCTACTGGTACCGCACGGGCTCGGGTTAAACCCGGGCGACTCCGGCTATCCGGGTACCTTCAAAGACAATATGCAGCAGATCATTGACGCGATCAATGCCGACGGCAAAGAAGCCGTGCTGGCGAAAGTTAATATTGCGCTGGCCGATACCGCCGATTCCACCAACCCGTACCCCGACCCCGATAACGGCGCTCGCAGCTTGAGCATTAAGGAATTCAACCAGGTGATCGACGAATTGCGAGCAATATCCGCCAACAATATCAATATCACGCCACCCGACTTTTACACATTCTTTCTTAACAACTTTGCTACCCAATACAGCGACAATATCCATCCCAATGGCGTCGGCTATCAGTCAATGGCTGATCTCTGGACCCAGGCAATCAACCCATAGAGGTAACCGCCCATGAAACTCCTACCATTCTTTTTTGCAGCAGTAGTAGCCGTGTGCGCTGGCGCCGTGCAAGCACAGGACGCCGAAGCCAGCGATGCCCAGCTTTACGACGATCTGCGCGAGACCACGATCGCACCCCTGTTTGACTCGTTGAAAGCTGGCGACCTGACAGGGATCAAACGCCATCTGCGTAGCGATCTCTACGAGCAGTATCGTGTTTTGTTTGAACAAAATACCGAGTACGGTCAGTATTTGCGGGACTATTACGCGGGCAGCAGCTATGAGCTGGTCGATGTGCGTCGAAAAAAAGGCGCTCTTGTTGCAGAGGTCGCGGTGGTTTGGCCTGGCGGCCGTACCGTTAAAATCGATCTGCAAGTGGATGACGACGGCGAGCAGCGCACAGTCACCATGGATGAGAGTGGCGGCTGATAGTGCGTTGTTGCGGCTAACCGGGCCGTCAAAAACTTGACAACGCGCTTTTTTCTGTGACGATAGCGACTGCTATCAATCCAACGACTTCTTGTGCTGTTCAGCGCAGGAGCAGGAGTACGAGAACCTTGAACCTAGAAACCGCAGTTGGATCACGAAAGTATGCGCCAGCTCTCAATGCACCTGGGAGATTCGAAAAAGCGCTCATCACCAATAAGGTGACCACGAGTTTCTCGAATCTCCCATGCACATCAATATCTTGCACACCTTTCTCGCGGCCAACTGCGATTTTCAGGTTGAACAATTTCATCACTCGCAGCGCACGTATTGCGCTTGGTTCCGTGCTGCTTTGTTTGCTTTACGCATGTACGGGCGGTGGTGGTGATGACGTTAGTCCTCTGCAGCGTCCAGCGATCACGCCCATCGGCGATCAAACTGCTGAGGAAGGGGAAGCTTTAAGCTTCACCGTGAGCGCCAGCAACGAGGGGCCCACTCCGGTATTGAGTGTTGCCGACCTGCCTCCTGGCGCCAGCTTCGACCCAGCCACCGGCGCGTTTAGCTGGATCCCTGCCGATGGCGACGCGGCTGTGAGCCCGTTCAGCGTGACTTTTACCGCGACCGATCCTGTCGAAACCGGCTTGAGCGGCAGTGAAACGATCAAAATCACGGTTCTTCCCTTCGGATCGGGTACTTTCACCGCGATTCCGCCGGTCATTACACCCGACGGCGGCACGTTTCTTGATTCCGTTACGGTCAGCATGACAACGGCCAGCGATGGCGCGACGATTTTTTATACACTCGATGGTGCTGATCCGACCGAAAATTCCCTACAATACGGCGGCCCCTTCGAGTTGACCGAAAGCGCAACCGTTAACGCCAGGGCGTTTCGGGGAGACCTCGTTAACAGCAACCTCAGCAGGGCAATCTTTGTTATCACCCGCAATGAGCAGCCGGTTCTTGATCCCATTGGCGCCCGGACGGTTGTGGAGAACCAGCCGTTAAGTTTTACCGTGACCGCCAGCGATGCTGAGTCTACTCCTGTGCTGAGCGCGGCCCCGCTGCCGCCGGGGGCGACGTTCGACCCGACGACCGGTATTTTTAGCTGGGTTCCGGTCGACGGAGATTCCATCAATAGCCCGTACTCGGTCACGTTTACCGCTACCGATGAAGTAGATCCAAGCTTGACTGACAGCGAAACAGTCGCCATCACAGTGACCCCGGTGCCTAATGAGCTGCCAGTACTGAACACAATCGGCGACCGCAGCGTTGCCGAATTACAAGTGTTGAGCTTCGTGGTCACAGCCACCGATGCGGAATCCATCCCTGTGCTGAGTGCGGCCCCGCTGCCGCCGGGCGCGACTTTCGACCCGGCAACCGGCGTGTTTAGCTGGGCGCCGGCTGCTGGCGCCTCGGCAAGCAGTCCATATTCGGTCACATTTAAGGCGACCGATGCCGAAGATTCAAGCTTGGTTGCACCCGAGACGATCGCAATTACGGTGACTGCCCCGACGAACCAAACCCCGGTGTTGACGGTGCCTGCCAGTCAAACGGTTGAAGAATTGCAGACATTGAGCTTTACCGTAAGTGCTACAGATGATGGTCTCGCCCCGACATTGACTGCAACCGGATCGGCGCTTGACAGCGGCGCTACCTTCGACCCGGCGAGCGGGGCGTTTGAGTGGGTAACCGTTGCAGGTAGCGCCGCAGGCAGCCCTTATTCGGTCACGTTCACTGCAACCGACGCCGTGGATACCAGTCTCACCGCTACCGAAACCGTTTCAATCTCCGTCACAGCCATTACCATTGCCGACTGCATGGTTGATATTACTTCCCCCACGGCGGGTGATTTACAAACCTCACCAGACCTTCTGGTCGATGCCACGCTGGTCTGCACGCCCGCCATCCCGGCTGGCTGGGGCACTAAGTTGGTGGTTGCCGGAGCGAATAGCGGCGGCGGTGAGTTTACCGTAACGGCCGAACCATTTAGTAATACGTTCGTTGGCCTCGCCAAAGACGAGTACACGGTGACCGCAACGGTTGTGGATGCCAGCGGCGCTGACGTTAGCGGCGCACAAACACCAGCGCAGGTGACCCCGGCCGGCATTGGCGACTATTATGTGGCTTTTGGCGACAGCATTACCAATGGCGTAGGGGATGGCGATACCAGCGACGATACGTCGAACGACGGCCGCAATAGCGGTGGGGGATATGCTCCCATACTCAACAATCTGCTGACTAATCAACTGGGTTATCCGCATACGGTAGTAAACGCCGGTTTGGGAGGCGAATTGTCAGCGGGTGGCGCGACTAGGATAGGAGGCATTTTGGCTGCAAACGCGGACGCTCAGCGCATTCTCGTGATGTACGGCATGAACGACGCTAATCCAGGGATAATGCCGATACCCAGCGGTCTGGGCCAGAACCCAGCAGCGCCGGGCACGTTCAAGGCTAACATGAAGCAGATCATAGATGCGATCAACAATGCCGGCAAAGAGGTCGTTTTGGCGAAAATCAATATCGCGCTCGGCGATGGTCGATTCACCGCGCCGTACTTCGACCCCAATCAGGGCGTGCGCAGTTTGAACATTAAGCAGTTCAACCTGGTTATCGATGAATTGCGCGCAGAAAACGGTATCAGCATCGCAGCACCTGATTTTTACACGTTTTTTCTTAACAACTCTACCCAATACAGCGACAATATCCATCCCAATGGCGCTGGGTATCAGTCAATGGCAGACGGTTGGCGTCAAGTGCTGCAGTAAATAGAACAGCCGATTTCCTGTGGCCACAGTACGGCCGCTAAGGGCTGAATCGAGTGAAAAGCTCCGCGACCGTTCCTAGCAGGGATGCTAGGGATCGAGCCCCCAGGGATGGGTTCACGGCGTGTCGCGGAAGTTTTTACTCGGTTTAGCCCGCCCAGAACTTAAGCAAAAACTATTCTTCGCCGCGCCTAATCCCGAACCGGCGGCTCCATCTTGGCCATATTAACGCCAGCTGCTGTGTCGTCCTTCGTTGGGGCCGCCGCACTTAGCGTCTCCGCCACAGCGCAACCACCCATCCTCAATGCCGGCGGGCTGGTCGAAAAAGTAAACGGCGAAACCTTGCTCAACGAACGCATGCCGAGAATCGGCCGGCTCGTGGTTGCAAAAACCGCGGCTTCCACATTGCGAATCACGCAATTGCCCAGCTTGATTTCGGGGATAAGATAAACCGGAACGACCTTTTCCGAGCCGTCGGCCATCACTCCAACCAACTGCTTAAGATAGGTAGCCGATTGGGTTTGCTCCAATTGCGCTAGCATTTCGCTATTGATCGCGGTGTAACCCGAACCGGTATCGACCAGAAATTCGACAGCGCCCATGCCGGCGATTTCGCCTTCAACGTAATAGGTGCCGGCCGGTTTAACGCGCATCGGCACACTGCTATCGTTTGCGGCTAGCGGCGCACTGGCGATGCAAAATGCGACCAGAGAAACTAGACGAGAACGCCACATTAGATGTTACCTCAGAGTGCCCGCCGCGCGATCGTGCGCGTGGTAAGGCCGTCGATGTTGACTCTTGACTCTTGCAACGAGCAACAAGAGTGCCATTGTTTTATTAGTGTAGTACAGCTTTCGAGGTAGAAAACTGCCACCGTGCGGCAAGTTTAATCGAGAGTGAGTAAATTAGGCAGGGCAAATCCGGTCGTTCAGGCGGGTGCTGAGTGAGGAACGGACATTTTTTTTGCGTAACAAGGCCTACTGCACCGCGGTCGCGGTGCAGTAGGAAGTGGTCATGCAGCGGAATTTAGTGGCAGGCGAAACGTTGGATTTGGATTTTTGAGTTCAACGTCCTGACAAAAAATCGATTGACCTGGCTGTTGGTCGGCCTTTTTTAGTATTGCGGTTCGGCACCCGGATCTTGCGGTTGTTGTTCTTGCGGTTGTTGTTCTTGGGTTCCTTCCATGCCCTGATTCATGCCCTCGGTTGCAGGGGCTTCCGCACCGCCTTCTGGCGCGCCGGGCTGGGTTTCGGACGTTTCAAACTTCGAAAATTCGGAACGATCAATTTTTCGGTCGCTGTTTGTGTCAACCGCATTCCACTTGTCCATCAACGTGGAATCGCTGGTCGCCTCAACGGCGCTGATGTACCCGTCCTGGTCTTTATCTAAATCGTTGAAAGCCGGTGCTGCTGCTTCGCCTTGGCTGACCTCGCCTCCCATTGGCTGGGCTTCGCCTTGCGCGCCAGTTTGGGCGCAGGCTGTGCTTACCATACTTGCAGTAAATATTGCGGCGGCTAATCGATGATTAAGAAATTTCATACCTGTGTTCCTCCATAAAGCTTGAATTGGTCTACCGTACTGATGACGCCCGTTACTGCAATCGCTGGCTGTTAACTAAGCAAGCGATAGGGTAACCGCGACATCGG
Organism: uncultured Pseudomonadales bacterium; assembly: GCA_964544755.1. GTDB lineage: Bacteria > Pseudomonadota > Gammaproteobacteria > Pseudomonadales > JAUIET01 > JBBKXJ01. Next base: position 41,718 of record CAZJDL010000004.1, read on the forward strand.
CGAGCATAGTACCGGCATATACCCCGTTAAAACTGTGAAGAGTTCCACTCTTGCTGCGTTCACTATTTCACAAAGGTGTTATTGCATGGGCCGGGAAAAGGGTTTTCGCACCATTGAGGCGCATTTTGCTGAAATGTTCTACAGTCGTGTTTTACATTGTGTTGTCATTGTTCAATGTTATCAGGCCCTAATGCGGGTAAAAGGGAATGCATAACAGATTCAGCGTTGCAGGGAATCTTTCGTAGCGCAGCAATAATAGAGTGTTAGCCTGATGGTGGTCACCAAGCCAGGCCCGACTCTATAGTACCGTGTTACACTTGCCAGCGGTTTTCATAAGAGGGAGGAAATTATTTTGGCAAGACAGAATTATCAGTACGAAAAACGGCAGAGAGATTTGGCAAAAAAGAAGAAGAAGGAAGAAAAGCGACAACGCAAGCTTGAAAAGCAAAGCGATTCAACAGCTGCGGCTGAGCCAACCCAGGAAATAGACAGCACGTCATAAGGTGAAAGGTTGTGGGTTTTGCTATTGTTTCTTGCGTGTTAGCGCTTTATCATGCCGCCTGAACAGAATTGGTTCTGTTCGTAACAAGCTGTATTTCAGCACTGCCACGCCCGATTGCAAATCAGGCAGGCACAAGTTAAGCAAAGCTAGAGGTTTATATGTCAGACAGAGTATCCGGTACCGTCAAGTGGTTCAACGACGAAAAAGGGTTTGGGTTCATTGAACGTGAAGGCGGGAAAGATGTTTTTGTACATCACAGCTCGATTCAGGGCGATGGTTTCAAATCGTTACACGAAGGCCAGCAAGTCACAATGGAAGTTACTCAAGGGCAAAAGGGTCCGCAGGCGGAGAACGTAACTCCAGCCTAACACCACGCACCAGCCGGCTGGTAGAACGTTGCGGCGTTTTACCAGCACTTTCCGCAACGGTATCGTGCGTTCCACTGCTGCGAGAAAGATGCGCACCTACCTTTCGGCAGTCGCTCGAACTCCATCTCAACAATCACTCATGTGTCGATTCTGAGCACTCGTTTGCTGATTTTGCGGCGCTGGATAAATGCCAGGCCCGGTGAGCTGTCGGCATTATTCTGGTCCTTCACCTACTTTTTTTTTCTACTGTGCAGTTACTACATCATTCGTCCCATTCGCGACGAAATGGGTGTTAGCGGTGGCGTGGAAAACCTGCAATGGTTGTTTCTCGGCACCTTTCTTGCCATGCTCGCCATTGTGCCGGTGTTCGGTTGGTTAACGTCGAACTTCCTGCGCCGAAAATTCCTGCCGTATGCCTATCTGTTTTTTATTTTCAATCTTCTGCTGTTCTATCTGCTGTTTCAGTCGACTATCGAACAAAAGTATATAGCGCGCGCGTTCTTTATCTGGGTCAGCGTTTTTAATTTGTTCGTGGTGTCGGTGTTCTGGAGCTTCATGACCGACTTGTACAGTGACGAACAATCGAAACGCCTGTTTGGTGTTATCGCCGCCGGTGGGTCGGTCGGGGCCCTGGTAGGCCCGCTGTTGACCAGTATCCTGGTCGAACGCGCTGGCATTTCCCACCTGCTACTTCTTTCCGCATTGCTGCTTGGTTGCGCCATTTTTTGCATTTCGCGGCTGGACCGGTGGCAACAAAACTTGAGCACTGCCGGCGTTCACCGCTTAGCACCCAATATGCTGCCGGCGCGAGACGAAAAAATTGCCGGCGGAGTGTGGGCCGGCATTCAACTGGTGACAAAGTCACGCTATCTACTCGGTATTTGCCTATTGATTTTGTTTTACACGACCTTGTCGACCTTTTTGTATTTTCAGCAGGCGCAAATTATTCGCGATAGCTTCGCCGCTTCCACCGCGCGTACCGCCGTGTTCGCGAACATGGATTTTGCAACCAATGCGTTGACCCTGGTTTTGCAGCTATTTTTAACCGGGCGCATCGTTAAAACCATAGGCGTTGCATGGACACTGGCGCTGGTACCGTTGCTGCTCAGCGCGGGATTCATTGTGCTCAGCTTCGCGCCCGTGCTGTGGGTCATCGTCGTGTTGCAAGTGCTGCGTCGTGCCGGCAACTACGCGATCATGCGGCCGGCGCGTGAAATGCTCTATGTGGTGCTCAACCGCGAGCAAAAGTACAAGGCGAAGAATTTTATCGACACCACCGTATACCGCAGCGGCGATGCGTTGAGCGCCTGGGTTTATGCTGGCTTTAAAACCGTGGGTTTGCAGCTTGGTCAAATTGCGCTCATTGCGGTGCCGTTGGCGCTATTGTGGGCTGCGGTGGCATTTTTCCTCGGTAAAAAACACGAACAAATAGCGCTGCAGCAGTCTGAATAATAGAATATCGAGTACAAATACACGCTGGAAACGACCGATGAAACGAGAACAGTTAACGATGCAACGCAGAGACCTGCTAAAAATGGCGGGTGTCACCAGCGCCGCCGCCTTACTTCCACCCTGGGCCACGGCCGACACGCTGAGTTTGATCCAGCGTAATATTCCGCACACTATCGAATACCTGCCGGTGATTGGGCTCGGTACCGCAGGCAATCTTGCGGGTATGGATGATGCCGAGGCAAAAAAACGGTTGACCGCAGTATTGCAGGCTTTCTTTGACCAGGGCGGCAGGCTGATCGACTCGTCGCCGATGTATGGTGACGCCGAAAGCGCGATTGGCGAACTGCTGAAGGGCGTCAAAAACAAGGATAAGCTGTTCGCGGCAACCAAAGTGTGGACCGACGGCCGCGAAGCCGGTATCAAGCAGATGAACCAGTCTTTCAAGCGTATGGGCGTGAACAAAATGGATCTGATGCAAATACATAACTTGCGCGACTGGCAAACACATATTGCGACGCTGCGTAAGTGGAAGGAGCAAGACAAAATTCGCTTTGTCGGCGTCACCACGTCGCATGGGCGCGACCACACTGAGCTGGAGCGCTTGATGGAGATTGAAGAACTGGATTTTGTTCAGTTCAGCTACAGCATGGGCGAACGCGCCGCGGAACAACGGCTGCTGCCGCTAGCCGCCGATAAAGGCATTGCTACGCTGATCAACCGTCCCTTCCAGCGTGGCGAGTTGTTCAAAAAAGTCAAAGGCAAAAAACTACCGAAATGGGCAGCAGAGTTCGATTGCAGCAGTTGGGGCCAGTTTTTTCTGAAGTTTGTTGTCAGCCAGCCGGCAGTCACCTGCGCGATTCCAATGACTTCCCAATTGAAACACATGGTGGACAATATGGGCGCGAGTTATGGCGGGCTACCAGACGAAGCGACGCGCGCGAAGATGATCAGCCTGATCGATTCAATGTGAGTGTTTGCAGCATTGCCTGCCAGGAGCATCCCTATCATGCTGCGTGTAGTCCACCAACTAAGCGCTGTACTTATTGTGCTCTGCGTCGCCGCAGCAGTGCACGCCAAAACCCAGCCCGGCACTGCAACGCAGGCACTGATCGATGAGCTGGGTTTACGCGAAAGCAAACAAGCCATACGCCAGTCGCCGAGCTGGCAAAAACCAAAGCGCATCGTCGTGCTGCTGCCTGGCGGCCAGCAAGCAATATCGCCGCGAGCGCTGGACAAATTGCGGCAAGTCAGCGACGGCGTGCAGCTTATCCCAGTCAAATCATTTGACGACTTACCCGCCGCGCTGGAGGGCGCGGATGCGCTGCTCGGTTATTGCACGCCGCAAATACTGCGCGCCGGCACGCAACTGCGCTGGATTCAAAGCTACAGTGCGGGGGTAGACCGCTGCGTTAGCGCACCCGAGTTGCAGGGAAAAGACCTGCTGTTGACCAATATGCAACGTGTACACGGACCGGCCATTGCCGAACACGTGCTGGCAATGTTGTTTTCGCTGGCGCGCGCTTTGCCGCAATATCAGCAATTGCAGGGCCGCGCCACTTGGAGGCAAGCGCGGCAAGGCGGCGCGCGGGCTATAGAAATAAAGGGTAAAACCATGCTGATCGTAGGCCTGGGGGGTATTGGTACGGAAATCGCCAAACGGGCGCACGCACTCGGCATGCGTATTATAGCCACCCGCAATTCCAGTCGTGAAGGGCCTGCTTATGTCGACTACGTGGGCCTCGCCGACGAACTGCCCGAGCTGAGCAGGCAGGCCGATGTTGTGGTCAACGCCACACCGCTGACGCCGGCCACAACGGGCCTGTTTGACGCCGCCGTGTTTAAAACGATGCGTCGCGACGCCTACTTTATCAATATTGGCCGCGGCGCAAGCGTTGTGACCGATGACTTAATCAAAGCATTGAAGGAAGGCGACATCGCGGCCGCGGCGTTGGACGTCACCGAGCCCGAACCACTGTCCAAAGACAGCGAACTGTGGCGTTTGCCTAACGTTTTAATCACGCCGCATATCAGTGCCCGCAGCGATCAAAGCCTGCAACGCGTTTGGCTGTTGGTGCGCGAGAATTTACGCCGCTACGTGCGTGGCGAGCGCATGTTGAATGTGGTGGACATCAAACGCGGTTATTGATAACCGCATAGTTCTGCGAGGGTGGTATGTATAAAGTCTATGGCAATATAAACTCGGGCAACTGTTACAAAATAAAACTGCTGATGGCGTTGCTGGATGTCGACCATGAATGGATACATCTTGATGTTCTGCAAGCTCAAACGCAGACAGCGGAATTCAGATCGAAAAACCCGAATGCGAAAATTCCGGCGTTGGAATTGCCCGACGGCAAGTGCTTGAGTGAATCGAATGCGATTCTTAACTTTCTCGCCGACGACTGCGCATATTTGCCTGCCGAAGCTTATGCGCGCGCGAAGGTCTTGCAATGGCAGTTTTTCGAACAATACAGCCACGAACCCTATATCGCCGTGGCCCGCTTTATCAAAAAGTACCTCGGTTTGCCGGCTGAGCGCAAGGCCGAGTATTGCTCGCGGCACGAAGGTGGTTACAAGGCGTTGGCAGTGATGGAGCTACAGCTGGCGAGCACGCCTTACCTTGTCGGCGCAAACTATAGTATCGCTGATATCTCCCTGTACGCTTATACCCACGTAGCGCATGAGGGTGGTTTCGATCTGACCGCTTATCCTGCTATACAGCAGTGGTTGCAGCGCATCAGTGCTCACCCGAAACATGTCACCATGGAACAGTTCGGCTAACGCCGTCGCCCAGCATTGCCATTTCCACCACCTTCGGTCGCAAGCTTGCCCGCTAAATGTTGTGCGCATGCGCGGCCGGTTTACGTTGCGATCAGGTGCGCCATGGTCAGCGCCGGCCGGGAAGCCGGTATCGGCGAACCACAAATCGTCGTAACCAAGCGCAAAGATGTTGCCAATAAAGCAAAAGAGGGCGGCTGGACAAAAGCGGCGATTCACCCTAGTGTGAGTGCGGTTTCTAGGTTTAATGAGAGAGTCAGGCACTGTGGGTTAGATGGGTAAATTTGTAGGAGTGATGATCGGGTTAATCTCGGGCGCTGGCCTGTTTGGCGCGCTGCTGGGTTTTTTTGTCGGTATGTTTGTGGATCGCAGCCTGGCGGCTGGCCGTATAACGTTTGGTGGTGCGGCTAACCGCGAAGCCGTGCAGCAGCGCTATTTCACGAGCACCTTTTCCATTATGGGGCATCTGGCCAAAGCGGACGGTCGCATCAGCGAGGAGGAAATCAAGCTCGCTGAAAATCTGATGCAACGTATGGGGCTGACAGCAGAGCATCGCCAGCAAGCCATTAGTTTGTTTAAACAAGGTGCCGAACCCGAGTTTGATTTGACTGCCGAACTGGCGCTGTTCAAGGTCCAGTGCGGGCGCAGGGCAAGGCTGATCCATATGTTGCTGGTGACGCTGATTAGTGTCGCGTTTGCCGATAACGAACTGCACCCCGCGGAAAAAGCCGTGTTGCAGCGGGTGGCAGCGGAAATGGGGGTTCAGCAGCATCATTTTGAACAAATCTTGGGCATGGTCGCCGCTCAGCAAGGTTTTTCACAACGCGCCGGCGCCGGTTCCTATGGCCCGTACGCGCAACAAACAGCGCCGGCCGATTTGTTGCAAGAAGCTTATCGTGCTCTCGGCGTTAGCCCAACCGCCACCGACAAGGAAGTAAAACGCGCTTACCGGAAACTCATGAGTAAGCATCATCCAGACAAAATGATTGCGCAAGGTATGCCCGACGATATGGTCGCGCTGGCGACCGAAAAGGCGCAGGAAATCCAGCAAGCGTACGATTTAATTGAGAAACGACGCAAGGGGGCCTGAAGCGGCTACTTGTCACATTGCTGTAACAATACAGCACCACAATCATTGCATCGCTTAGCAAACAGTTATTTGGTCAACAATGAGACGAGAGGTGTTGTATGAAACGGAAAACCCTGAAAATCGCCACGCTTGCGGCAGTAATGGCGTCGCCGGTCCTGGCGGGCACCGTCACTTCGGATGGCGCGGATATCGTCGTCAAAACCAAGGGCGGTCTAGAAGTGACTACTGTCGATGGTGACTATGGCGTCAAAATCAGTGGCCGTATGCAGCTCGACTACAATACCTTCGACGGCGTGATCAACGAAGTGGTCGACGAGACCGGCAGCGATTTGTTCTTCCGTCGTGCGCGTCTGGAGGTAAAAGGCAAAGCCAAGTATTGGGGCTACACCGTTTCCTACAATTTGACCGACGGCGGTTCCATCGACCAATTGCATGCCAGCTATAACGGTTGGGGTGACATGGTCGCGTTGACCTTGGGCCAACAAAAAGAAAGTTTCGGGCTGGCAGACACCGGCAGTTCGAAATGGATTACCGGCATGGAGCGATCCCTGCCGGCCAATGCATTCGATACGGGCAACAGCGTCGGCCTGCGTTTGCACGGCGCGACTGACTTGATGGGGTATAGCATCGGCGCTTTTAAGGAAGGTGTTGATGCAGAGGACAATGCGTTGAACTGGGGCCTAACGGGTCGCTTCGTTGTGCGGCCGGTTTACTCTGAAAATGCCATTGTGCATTTGGGTGTCGGTTATACAATGCGCGATGGCGAATTCGACGCGATTGATTCACGCCTGGGTGTGCGTGGTGATGTGAATAAAGTCGAGGCAGGATATGACGGTATCGCGGGTGACGAATTCGAAGCCTTCAACGTCGAAGCGGCGGCAATTTTCGGTTCGCTGCATGTGATGTCAGAATATTTTGACGGCGAAATTTCTGGAGCCGCCGGCGCCCCCGAACTGGAAGCCAACGGCTATTACGTCACGGCCGGCTGGAT
>CAZJDL010000004.1:48998-60370 GCA_964544755.1 uncultured Pseudomonadales bacterium
GAAGATAGCGGTGACGCGATAGCCGTTCGCATGCAATATTTGTTCTAGCGGCAATATTGATTGACTCGGGTCTGCGGATGGCGGCTACGGCGTCTAAATTTTATTTTCGAATTCGGGTAATCTTCGAGCCGTCGATGCTCAAGTTAAGCATCAAACCCTTGTTGGAAAATACGAAGGCCACCACCGGCGCACCGACTTTGAGAAAGTCGATTGTGCCACCCGTGCCAAACGTGGTGATGGCGACGTCGGCGTCGCCGCCGACCGTCCAACCGCGGCTGGCGCGAAATTTGTTTAGCACCTGCTCGTCCATAAACAGAATGACTTCGGATTTTGATTGTAGGCCGGCTACCGCACCCAATGCCACGGATGCAATATTGTAGTAGTCCACCGTGTCACCGCTTATCACCAGAGCGCCTTCGCCGTACTCGCCACCGACAATGAAACCGCCTTTGATAATGTTTGGAAACACCAGTACGCCGGCCGCGCGATAGGCCAATTCTTTTGCCGCGCTGGAGTGCTGGTACAATTCCGTGAGTGCTTGCTCGACCCGGGCGTCAATTTCCTCACGCGAGTCGGCGTGCGATAATCCGACATGCAGCGTTAAACATGCGACGAATAGCGCGGTGATGCTGCGGCGGTGATGCATTGTGTTATATCCTCTTCGGTTAGTGGGCTGCGCTGATACGCTCGAGTCTGAATGTTGCCCGACCGCCACATCCCGGGATCCGACACCCTCAAATGCGCAGCAGAATACTATCTCGCCGGAAGCAGGGCAAGCGTGTGCCCAGTTGTGAATTCATGCCGGCTTATACCCCTGTTATTATGACTATGCTATCGTTGGCCCGAGAAGGTCGGCCGGTGGCCGGTCGCTGAAAAACAAGGGGAAAATATGGACGGCGTGTCAACAATATTTATCGGGCTTGTGGTGCTGGCCGTCGCGACGGTATTCAAAGGCGTCAAGTTTGTTGCTCAGGGCACCGAATACACGGTCGAACGCTTTGGCCGCTATACCAAAACACTACAGCCGGGGCTGAATTTGATTGTGCCCTTTGTCGACGCTATTGGCGCCAAGATGAACATGATGGAACAAGTCATGGACGTGCCGTCGCAAGAGGTCATCACCAAAGACAACGCCATGGTCACGGTCGACGGCGTCGTTTTCTATCAGGTGTTGGATGCATCCAAAGCGGCCTACGAGGTAAACCAGCTTAGCCGCGCCATACTCAATCTGGTGATGACAAATATTCGTACCGTTATGGGTTCCATGGACCTCGACGAGCTGTTATCCAAACGTGACGATATTAATGCGCGCTTGCTCATGGTGGTAGACGAAGCCACGACGCGCTGGGGTGTGAAAGTCACGCGCATCGAAATTAAAGATATCGCGCCGCCGCGTGATCTGGTGGACTCGATGGCGCGACAAATGAAAGCCGAGCGGGAAAAGAGGGCGACTATTTTGGAAGCTGAAGGCGACCGGCAATCGGCAGTGTTGCGCGCCGAAGGCGAAAAGCAAGCGGCCATTCTGGAAGCGGAGGGTCGCCGTGAGGCGGCTTTTCGTGATGCCGAGGCGCGCGAGCGGGAATCAGAGGCGGAGGCCAAGGCGACCCAGGTGGTGTCGCGGGCGATTGCCGAAGGCGACGTACAAGCGGTGAACTATTTTGTCGCGCAAAGCTACGTCGAGGCGTTGAAAGAAATCGCCACCGCGCCGAACCAAAAGCTGTTGATGTTGCCGGTTGAAGCCGCCAGCGTGATTGGCGCGGTGGGAGGCATTGCCGAGCTGGCGCGCGCGGCAATGGAAAAACAAAAAGGCGCGGGAAGCTAGATGATGCCGCTATTCGAGCAGCTCGTATTTTGGCATTGGTTGGTACTGGCCCTTGTATTATTGGTGTTGGAACTGTTTGTACCGGCGGCATTTTTTATCTGGATCAGCGCCGCCGCCGCGTTGGTCGGTGGTTTACTGTTTGTGATACCGGAGTTGTCCTGGCAGCTGCAATTTGTGATCTTCTCGATCATGGCGATCGCGTCAGTCTTCGTTGGCCGTCGCTACCTGCGCAAACAATTGCAAACAAACGGTAATTCGACCTTGAGCCGCCGTGGCGAACAATACGTCGGTCGAGTATTTACTCTCGACGAACCGATCATGAACGGCACCGGCCGCGTGCGCGTCGACGACAGTTATTGGCGCGTGATCGGGCCGGACCTGGCTCCCGGCGCAAAAATAAAAGTCAATTCGGTTGAGGGCGCGTCGTTTGTCGTGGAAGCGGCCGATTGATTGCGACACCTCGCCACGCCGTGATTTGACGATTACCGGGCTATTTACTAGCCGGCAATATGTTCGGTAATAGCACATTATTCGTCTTTTACTGACGACTTTAGCAAACTTTCCCATACGTTTTTTCGGACAAACGGCGCTTGTTGTTATTTCTGTGTGCCAAAAAATAGTTTTAATAAACAATTGGTTATATTTTCCAGTAGAGATTCTTGAGCATGTCACGCAGAAAAACGGCAGCAGATCGTTAAATCTGCCTGGCTTACCCGGTAATTGCAGGTTTGCGGGCTACACTGAAATATATAGTCAATAACGACGCTGCTCGTGTGAGCGCACACCAAGGTATTCATCTTTAATGATGCAGAATAGAAAAGTGCTGCAGAGAGAGACCATGGAACTGCCGGTTGGGGAAGTTCAGGTGGGTATGTTTGTCTGCGAGTTGGATCGGCCCTGGTTGGAAACACCTTTTATATTGCAGGGCTTTGAGGTTCAAAACCAGGAGGATATCAAAGCACTGCAAGAACATTGCAATTTCGTGTATGTCGAAAAAACTTCAGCGTTGGCGGCCTACCAGCTTCGCCAGCGCGAAGAAGACGCGTTAAAAAAACAAAAGCGGCTGTCCGCACGCGCCACCAGCGACAAAGAGTTCGTTCATGCCAAAAACCTGCAAACCGAGGGCAAGCAGCTTACCCGGTCGTTTATGGACGATGTGCGTTTAGGCCGCGCCATTGATGTAAAAACCGTTGAGGCAACAGTTTCGGGTTGTGTAAAAAGCATTGTGCATAATCCCGACGCTATGATGTGGCTGTCGAAGCTGCGCAGCGTGGATGAATATACCTCAGAGCATTCCTTCAACGTCGGCCTACTGGCGATTACTTTTGGCCGCCATCTCGGGCTAAGCGAGGATGATTTGCAGAAGCTGGGGGTTGTCGGCATGCTGCACGACATCGGCAAAATGCGTACCCCCATAGAAATTTTGAACAAGAAAGGCGCGCTGACGCCGGAAGAATTCAAGATCATGCGCGAGCACACGACCAATGGCCGCGATATTCTGGTTGCCCACAAAAACGTCAGCGCCGGAGCGGTAGACGTGGCGTTTTCCCATCACGAAACGCTGGACGGCAAGGGTTACCCGCGTAAAATCAATGGCAAGGGCATCTCCGAATTCACCAAAATCATTACCGTCTGTGACGTCTACGACGCGCTGACCAGTGAGCGCTGCTACAAGGAAGGAAAATCATCGGTAGAGGCGTTTCGCATTCTCTACAACGGTCGCGGCAAACAGTTTGATGAAACCCTGGTGACCGAATTTATCGAATGTATCGGTCTTTATCCGCCAGGTTGTATCGTAGAGCTGTTAAATGGTCATGTTGGCATTGTGATCAGCATCAATGAGCGGCAACGGCGCATGCCCAAGGTGCTAGTCGTTACCGACGAAGAGAAAAACCTCAAAGGCGAACGAGTCATCGACTTGTCCTGCGTCGCCAACAATGCCAAGGGCAGGGGTTACTTGATCAAGGCCGTATTGCCGAATGGCACACTCGGCATTCGGGTGGAAAACTACGTCAAGCGTGGCTTGCGCATCGAGTAAGAGCCGGTTCTCCGTATAAACCTTCATATTACACATCTTCCGCGCTATCCAAAACGCGCTGTGACCGGAAAGTCATAGTGCTGCAAACACTCGCCAGTCTATAGACCCGCCGCCACAGTGACGTGGTTAACAGTTACCATGTTTTTTTCACTATTATTTTGCATGCTAGCCCTAATCCTCTGTATTTGATCGTACAATCCGATTTATCTTCAGGATCAGTTTGGTTTGTCATTACGTGAGAATAATACGGAACCATAGCGCGGAACCGGGCCAACATGAACATTTGCGTCAGCGCACCGGCGCCTGGCAGTATGCCGATTGCTGCTGGCGGCATGTTGGCTCACGCCGGTTAAACCCCCCTTCGTTTGGAGTGCATCATGGCATTGGTTATCTGCGAAGATTTGCAACCAGGTATTGTTAAGGTCACGATGAACCGCCCCGAAAGCTTAAATGCTTTGTCGGTGGGGCATGTGACGGCGTTGCAGGAAACGTTCGCCGAGTTGGGTGCGCGCCGCGATTGCCGGGCGATTATTTTAACCGGCGCCGGCTGCGGCTTTTGCGCCGGAGCCGATGTCAAAGACAAGGCGCTAGCGCCTGGTGGCGAGAGTTTGACCAGGCAGGGTTATGTGGTGCAGTCGCAGCAGCAGCTGGTGGACATGCTGCTGACCATTCGCGAGCTGGAGAAACCCGTGATCGCCGCCATCAATGGCGCGGCGGTCGGTGGCGGCCTGGCCTTGTCACTGGTGTCAGACATTCGTATTGCATCCAAGTCGGCCAGGTTCGGCGCCGCGTCTATCACGGTCGGCCTGTCAGCTTGCGACGTGGGGGTGAACTATCTGTTGCCGCGCATCGTCGGCGCTTCGCGCGCGGCGGAACTCATGCTCACCGGCCGCGTATTCGACGCCCAGGAAGCCTGTCGCATTGGTATGGCGCACGACGTGGTAGAAGACAGCCAATTGATGGCCGCGGTGTTGCAGACCGCCGAGTTGATCGTCGGCAATAACGAATATGGCGTCATGATGACCAAGAAAAGCCTATGGGCCAACCTCGACGCAGCAAGCTTGCGCCAGGCTGTCGAACTGGAAAACCGCACCCAGGTGCTGGGCTATTTCAGCGGCAATATGGAAAAAGCGATGCGTGCCTTTACGCAACAGCGCGTGCCGCAGTGGAAGCCGTCATAGACGCTCGTCGCCGCTGTTCGGCTGGCGCCTCCTTTATTTAGCCTGCCACGAAGTCCTGCGACCTCACTGCGGTTTCAGGTTTAACGGCGCAATCCAAAAAACCACGAACCAGCGCAGCAAATAAAGCCAAGGCGGCAGCGCTACAACGCGCTCCCTTATTTAGCAAATGATAATATCTACGCTAAACTGTTTGCAAGTTCTTATGCTTTCGCGTGTCGGGGCGGCTTTAGTCGCGCCAAATTGGCAGGGCAGTCGATTTATAGGCTACGTTCACGTAGCCTGCCTGCTGTGCAGGCCAGCCAAAGCTGCCGGCAAACCGGTGTACAGCCGCAGGCCGCCCATAGGGCAAGCTACATGGGCGTGGCGAGCGAATATTAAGCATCGACGACCGTAACGATCTATCATAAATCACGGAGAGCATGTAATGGCCCAATTAACCCGTAACCAACAAATACAAGCCTTACAGCAGGACTGGCAGAAAAACCCGCGTTGGAAAGGTGTAAAACGCACTTATTCCGCCGCAGACGTGGTGCGTCTGCGCGGCTCGGTCATGGTCGAGCATACGCTGGCTAAAATGGGCGCCGAAAAGCTCTGGAGCCTGGTGAACGGTGGCGCTAAAAAAGGTTACGTGAACAGTTTGGGCGCGCTGACTGGCGGGCAAGCCGTACAGCAGGTCAAGGCCGGTATCGAAGCGATTTATTTGTCCGGCTGGCAGGTAGCGGCCGATAATAATAGCGGTTGTACCATGTATCCCGACCAGTCTTTGTACCCGGTTGATTCGGTGCCAACCGTCATCAAACGCATCAACAACTCGTTCCACCGCGCCGATCAAATCCAGTGGCAAAAAGGCGTAGAGCAGGGCGACGAGGGTTATGTAGACTATTTTGCGCCTATAGTGGCGGATGCCGAAGCCGGCTTTGGCGGCGTGTTGAATGCCTATGAACTGATGAAAGGCATGATCGGAGCCGGCGCCGCCGGTGTGCATTTTGAAGACCAGTTAGCGTCGGTAAAAAAATGTGGGCATATGGGAGGTAAGGTACTGGTCCCGACGCAAGAGGCTGTGCAAAAATTGACGGCCGCGCGCCTGGCCGCCGATGTCTCTGGCACCGCAACGATTGTGTTAGCGCGCACCGACGCCAATGCAGCCGATTTGCTAACCAATAATGTCGACGAGAATGACAAGCAGTTTCTCACCGGCGAACGCACCGCAGAAGGTTTTTACCGCGTCAACGCCGGCATCGACCAGGCCATCAGTCGCGGCCTCGCTTACGCGCCGTATGCCGATTTGCTGTGGTGCGAAACTGCGCGTCCCGATCTTGACGAAGCGCGTAAATTCGCCGAGGCGATCAAAGCCGAGTATCCCGATCAATTGTTGTCGTACAATTGTTCACCGTCGTTTAACTGGAAGAAAAATCTCGACGACGCCACCATCGCCAAGTTCCAGCGAGAACTCAGCGCCATGGGGTACAAGTATCAATTCATCACTTTGGCCGGCATCCACAACATGTGGTACAACATGTTTGATCTGGCGCACAAGTATGCGCAAGGTGAGGGTATGAAGCACTACGTTGAAATGGTGCAAGAGCCCGAGTTCGCCGCCGCCGACCGTGGTTACACTTTCGTGTCGCACCAGCAGGAAGTTGGCACCGGTTACTTTGATGACGTTACCAACGTGATTCAAGGCGGCCAATCTTCGGTGACCGCACTGACGGGTTCGACCGAGGAGGAGCAGTTTGGGTGATCCGTTGAACCTAGAAACCGCCGGGGTTGCTATGAATATATCAACTCCAGATTTGTGCGATGCGCACCCGCAACAAGTGCAGGTTTGCGAGCTTGCTTTTCATGCTTACGGGCAGCTGATGCAGTTCTGCGGTCAGATCGAAACGGTCAAGTGTTTCGAAGACAATTCACTGGTCAAGGAAGTACTTGCCCGCAATGGTGCGGGCAAGGTACTGGTCGTCGACGGCGGTGGCTCCATGCGCCGGGCCTTGCTGGGTGATCAGGTCGCCGCCAGCGCGGTCAAAAACCAGTGGGCTGGAATGGTTTTTTACGGCTGTGTTCGCGACGTGGAAGAGCTCGACGACTTGCCCATCGGCGTGAAAGCGCTGGGCAGCGTGCCGGTGAAAACCGAAAAGCGCGGCGAAGGCCAGGTAAATGTTCCGCTGCGCTTCGGCGGGGTGTTATTTACGCCAGGAGATTTCCTGTATGCCGACCGCAATGGTGTTATTATCGCGGGTACTTCATTGCTGTAGGACTTTGCTACCCTGGTAACCCATGATCGGCAACCGCTACGCCGCAGAGCTCGTTCGCTTGCTCAAGGCGAAAGACATACCCGAGTCATTTGTGCTGCAAGGTACCGGCCTGGCTTGGGATAGTCTGCAAAGCGGCAAGCAAACCGTTCACAAGCGGCAGATGAATCAGCTGATTGTAAACGCCACTCGTCTCGCGCAAGAACCCGATCTGGGCCTGCAATTCGGCAAGCGGTTGAATACCAATACGCACGGCATATTGGGTTACGCGTTAATGAGTTCCGCGACGATGCGCGAAGTCGTTAATGTCTGGCTCAAGTATTATAAGATCAATTTTGCCGACCTAGACTTAGTCTTCCGCATCGCTGGCGACACGGCGTTATTGGCTGTTGATATTCGGTCCGAGCAAAATGATATCCGCCTGTTTATGGTGGAAGCCGTGTTTGCGAGTATGTACACCACGGCGGCATTTTTGTTAAACGAGAATTTGCGCGGTGCGGAAATCTGGTTTGACTACCCCGAGCCTGTGTATGCGGCGAAGTATTTCGACACCTTTCCAATCCGCGTATGTTTCGCCAAGGAGCGGTGCCAGTTGCGCACTCCCATAACGCTGTTAGATGCCAGGCTGGCGTCGGCCAATACCGCCGCCGCGCGTATTTATGGGCAACAGTGCGACGACATGCTGAGAACCATGAAGCAGCGATGGGGCACCGCACGGCAGGTGCAAAAGTTAATGCTGGCGCAGAGCGGCAACTTCCCGCGCATTAATGACGCCGCGCAACAATTGCACATGAGCGAGCGCACGCTGCGGCGTAAATTGGCGGCGGAACGCACCTCTTTTCAAGAGGTGTTAAATGATGTGCGTTATCGCATTGGCTGCGAGTATCTGCAATCCACCGCTTTACCGATTGCCGACATAGCAGACTTGGTAGGCTTCGCCGACCCGTCTAATTTTCGCCGCGCCTTCATGCAATGGAGCGGTGTGTCGCCGGCTGCTTTTCGCACTCAAACAGCCGCTGACAGCGCCTGACCCTGAAGCGCGTTATTGCGCCTCGATATATTCGACCACTTCCAGATTAAAACCGGAAATCGCGTTGTAGCGAATCGGCGAGCTCAGCAAACGCATTTTTCCAACACCAATATCGCGCAGTATTTGTGAACCGGTACCGACCACGCGATAGACTTCCATGCCCGCCTCGCTGGGTGGCTTTAACACTTGTGGAATATCCGGGAACGCGTCGATTTGCGCTTGTGCGTCGACGGCCGAATCACCTTGCCCAACCACTACCAATACGCCTTGACCTTCCTGCTCGATTCTTTTCAACGAGTGGGCAATCGACCAACTTTTTTTATGCTGCGGACGTTGCGCCCCTAATATGTCGCGCAGGGTGTTAACCGGCTGAACGCGCACTAGAACGGGCTCATTTGCATTGATTTCACCTTTTACGAGCGCCATATGCAGGTCTTTGTAAATATTGTCACGGTAGGTGACCAGTGTGAATTCGCCGTGTTCGGTGATCAGCTGTTTTTCCGACAGCTTCTCGATGGTGTGTTCATTCACCGCCCGGTACTCGATCAGGTCGGCAATGGTGCCGATTTTCAGATCGTGTTTGGTGGCGAATTGTTCCAGCTGGGCGCGCTTGGCCATGGTGCCATCTTCATTCATGATCTCGACGATCAAGGCGGCCGGTGCGTAGCCGGCCAGGCGTGCGAGGTCACAACCGGCTTCGGTGTGACCGGCGCGGGTAAGTACGCCGCCAGGCTGCGCAATGATGGGGAATACATGCCCGGGCGTCACAATGTCTTTTGGCTGCGCGTGTTTCGCCACTGCGGTGCGCACGGTTTTGGCTCTGTCGGCGGCCGAAATTCCGGTGCTAATACCTTCCGCCGCTTCGATTGACACGGTGAAATTGGTTTCGTGTTGCGAATTGTTATCGCGCACCATTTGCGAGATATTGAGTTGCCGCGCGCGCTCTTCGGTAATGGTGAGGCACACCAGACCGCAGGCGTGGCGGGCAAAAAAAGTAACGTGTTGCGGCGTGACCACGTCGGCGGCAATAATCAAATCGCCTTCATTCTCACGGCTTTCGTCATCCATCAGGATAACCATTTTGCCGTGCCGAATGTCGTCTATGATTTCTTCAATGTTGTTCAGTGACATCAGTGTTCTCGTATACGCGTCCAGCTGTATTTTACCCGATTAAGTGCATACGCGTATTTTCGTAGGCGACGAGGCGTTGGCCGAGCGTCCAGGCCGACCCGAGCAGAGTAAAGCAACCCTGGCAGCCTAAAAATTGTCTCTATTAACCCTTGGCAGCGTCTATTGACCTTATTCAGGTGCCATTACACGTACAGTGGCAAAAGTTGGATAAACGTTCGCAGCACTTTATTATTTTCCCTGATAGCGTATTGTGTGCAACCATTCGGTTTTGATCTGACTTATTCAACAAATCCCCCAACAGAGTCCGCACGCACCCACCAATAAGGCAAACAACAAATATGTTACAAACATTACAACGTGACTGGTTTTCAAACGTCTCAGGCGACTTGCTGGCGGGCACTGTTGTTGCCTTGGCGTTGATTCCGGAAGCCATCGCGTTCTCAATTATCGCCGGTGTTGACCCCAAGGTTGGTTTGTATGCATCGTTTTGTATTGCGGTGATTACTGCGTTTGCCGGTGGCCGCCCGGGCATGATATCGGCGGCAACCGGCGCCATGGCGTTGTTAATGGTGACGCTGGTCAAAGATCACGGTTTGCAGTATTTACTGGCGGCGACGCTGTTGACGGGGGTATTGCAAATATTGGCCGGCTTTCTCAAGCTGGGCAGTCTGATGCGCTTTGTATCGCGCTCGGTGGTTACCGGGTTTGTCAACGCCCTGGCTATTTTGATTTTCATGGCACAACTGCCAGAGCTGATTGGTGTCAGTTGGCATGTTTACGCCATGACAGCGGCCGGCCTTGCCATCATTTACCTGTTTCCTTACGTACCCGTTGTCGGTAAAGTGCTGCCGTCGCCATTGGTGTGTATTCTGGTTCTGACTGCGGTTGCGATGGCTCTCGGGCTGGACATTCGCACCGTCGGCGACATTGGCGAGCTGCCGGATACCTTGCCCGTCTTCCTCTGGCCTGAAGTGCCGTTGACGCTGGAAACCCTGACGATTATTTTTCCTTATGCGGCCGCCCTGGCGGTTGTGGGTTTGCTGGAGTCGATGATGACAGCCACCATCGTTGATGATCTAACCGACACCAGCAGCGACAAAAACCGTGAATGCAAGGGCCAGGGGCTCGCCAACATCGGTGCGGGCTTGATGGGTGGCATGGCGGGCTGCGCGATGATAGGTCAGTCGGTCATCAATATTAAATCGGGAGGACGGGGGCGCTTATCGTGTTTGTTCGCCGGTTCATTCCTGCTGGTGATGGTCGTATTTCTGGATGAGGGCATCAAGCAGATACCGATGGCGGCGTTGGTTGCGGTAATGATCATGGTGTCTATCGGTACGTTCTCATGGGAGTCGATACTCAAACTCAGGATTCATCCGGTCTCTTCAAATATCGTGATGATTGCCACTGTGATTGTCGTTGTGTTCACCCATAATCTCGCGTGGGGCGTATTGGTGGGCGTGTTGTTGGCGGCAATGTTCTTTGCCAACAAGATTGGCCGTTTTATGATCGTCAAGGCCGAAATGAAAGACAGCGGCGATACGCGGGTCTACCGCGTGATAGGCCAGGTGTTTTTCGCTTCTTCCGAGAAGTTTATTGCTGCGTTTGATTTTAAAGAGGTCGTAGAACGGGTCACTATCGACGTGTCGGAAGCACATTTTTGGGACATTACCGCCGTGTCGGCATTCGATAAAGTCGTGATCAAGTTTCGCCGCGAAGGTGCAGAGGTCGACATTATTGGCATGAACGAAGCCAGCGCGACGATTGTCGATCGCTTCGGTGTACAGGGTAAGCCCGAAGAAGTTGAAAAATTGATGGCCGAGCACTAGGAGGCTGTCCGAGAATAGAGAGCCTACTGCGAAAAATCCGAATTTGGCCACATTTCCCCCTTATTTTCGTTAAATAGCACAACTATTCGCCT